>JAYZAS010000017.1 GCA_036339585.1 Pseudomonadota bacterium | reverse complement strand
CGTGTATGCCGGTTACCGTCACGTCTCGCTTGATCGTGATATGGCTGGCGGTACTGCCGGAGCAGAGATCGACTTCGAAGATCAGGACATCTGGGTCTTGGGCTTCCGGGCGCGCTTCTAATCGCACCTGTTAAAAGAATATGTGCTGGTAAAATATATGTTTGGTCGGTTTCTTTCGATTCTTCTGTTTGCTTCGGTTGCATTGTTAGTGACAGCATGCGAACCAGGTGTCGTAGAAGATGAAAGCTGGAAAGAAACAGAGGGCCCGGGATTATTTACGGGCAAACGCGGCGGGATTATTCTTTACCAAAGATAAAGCACTAAACTAAGTAGCCGCCAGCCTAGTGTGATTGGGCTGGCGGTTTTTTATTGTTCAGAAAACTTAAGAGCCATTTCCTAAACACAAGTTTCCATCTAATCGTTATCGACCCTTAATCTATTCAAAATTTTTCTTGGAACATCGTTCGTTTCTGATGGATTTATAATTCCTAAGGCTACGACAACATCTAGTTGACTGTTTTTCTGTGCAAAATAATATTGGACCGTAAATATCGGCCTTAATCTTATCGTATTTCGGTGCTATATCCTCTCAATGACTAATAATAAATTTACATCAACACCAATCGATAATCTGTTAACAGAAATAAAATCCGATAGGTCTCTTGAAGCCGCTCTAAATTGGAAATTTGATCCGAATAAATGCGAAAGCATTGACATCAAAATTGCCCGAGACGGCACATGGTTTCACGAAGGGCAGCCCATAAAACGTAAAAAAATGTGTCAGCTCTTCTCGAAAGTACTTAGGCGCAGCGATGATGGTAGGTTTTTTCTAATCACCCCTATAGAACAATTTCAAATTTTTGTCGAAGATGCGCCCTTTACTGCTGTTGAACTGAGCGTAAAGAGCACCGGAGATCAGCAAACACTAATTTTTCGCACAAATCTCGACCAAACCATAGTAGCAGGTCAAAATCACCCGATACGTATTGTTCAAGATCCTATTACCGGGGAACCTAAACCCTATATTGCCGTAAGAGACAAACTAGAGGCGCTCATTTTACGACCACAATTCTACCAACTTGTTGAAATGGCAGAGGAAAAAAAAATATGCGGCAAAACAGTGCTTGGTGTGTGGAGTGCAACTAAGTATTTTGAATTAGGTGAGGTTTAATTCTTGTTTACGAGATCCTACATCACCAAAAAGATATCTTCCTATGAAGCAGGTCGCTGGGGCTCTGGAGTGTTACGGCAAAAACACCTACAACGCGGAGATCACGACCTCAATCCACTTATGGAATTACCAAAAACTTCTCGGCCCGCTGCAGTTCTTATACCCTTGATAAGACATAAGCGGGGAATGACTGTTCTGCTAACACAAAGGGCCAGCAACTTAAAAGACCATGCAGGCCAAATAAGTTTCCCGGGCGGACGAATTGAAACTAGAGATGTAAGCTATGAAGCTACAGCTCTGCGAGAGACAGAAGAAGAAATTAGTCTAAGTCGAGATCAAGTCGAGGTCATTGGAAGACTTGACACCTACATGACACGAACAGGTTTTGAAGTAATACCCGTAGTTGCATTCGTAAAACCACCAATCCATGTCAAGGCTGACCCACAAGAAGTTGCTGCCATTTTCGAGGTACCTCTTGCTTTTCTCATGGACCGGACCAACCACAAGAGAGCAAGTAAAAATGTTTGCGGAACGACACGATATTTCTATGCGATGGAGTATCACGGATATTACATTTGGGGAGCAACTGCCGGTATGCTCGTAAACCTTTCAGAATTGTTGAGTCCGATATGATTAGAAAATTGATCACCATAATACTTCCCTTATTACTCCCGACACTGATTTATTTTTTTTGGGTTTGGATGGCGCGTCGACAGAAAATGAAAAATGGCGGCGAAGAAATCGATGACAAGATCCTTAGCGATGCGCCGTGGATATGGCTTGGCATCGGTGGCTGCGGATTACTAGCAGTAACATTACTGATAACACCACTCGTTTTAGGAAAACCCAGCAAGCCCGGAGAGTATGTTGCACCTCAGTATAAAGAGGGCAAGATCATTCCCGGGCATTATAGAAAATAAATGATGCCAGAGCAAAATCTCCTCCAAGACTGGATGAAGACAACGAGTGTAAGAACAGTAATGAAAGCGCTAAATGCAGACGGCGCTGAAGCACGATTCATTGGAGGCTGCGTGCGCGATGCTATTTTACATCGTCCGATTAATGACATTGACATTGCCACCGAAGCAAAGCCAGAAGCAGTAATGGAGCTGCTCTGTCGATCAAGAATAAAAGCAATCCCGACGGGGATAAGGCACGGAACTATTACAGCTTTAGTGGATTCACAGCCCTTCGAAATCACCACGCTTCGGCGCGATCTGGATACCGACGGCCGGCACGCAAACGTTATATTTACCAACGACTGGCAGGCAGATGCGGAACGAAGAGATTTTACAATTAATACGCTTTCTCTCTCTCCTAACGGTCAGATTTTTGATTATGTGGGCGGTATACAAGACATATTGCTCGGTAAGGTTCGTTTTGTGGGAAATGCTAAGACAAGGATAAAAGAAGATGTACTAAGAATTCTTCGCTTCTACCGATTTTTTGCCGATTACGGTATTTCTCCTGCAAATGCAGAGGCGCGCGCTGCCTGTTGCGAGATGGCTCCCTTATTAAGGCAACTATCCGGTGATAGGACACGCCAAGAGATCTTAAAACTTTTAGCATCTCGAGACCCGACACCAAGTGTCAAGATAATGCAGATTGACGGTATCCTATCCTATTGCCTTACAAAATCTGCAAATTTAGACCGGCTCAAACGGCTAATTACCATAGAAAAAAATTTTTCTGCAAAAATAGATACCTGCAACACAGATGTAATGCTGCGACTCACCGCATTAGTTGATAACAACACCTCTGAAATCACTCGGATAACTAAACGTTTGAATTTACCTAATAGTTTTCGGAGGCGTTTAGAGGCGGCAACAGGGCCAACTCCAGATGAAGGCAAATTAGAGGAAGCGCTTTACAAATTAGGAAGCAGAGCCGTTCGAGATCGCTTGGTTCTGGCTTGGTCGCTTGATGAGGGAGCCGGTCTACCCTTCAGTGTTCTGAGTAAAATCAACAACTGGCGCAACCCTACTTTCCCACTAACCGGGCAAGATGGACTTGCCGCAGGCATGAACCAAGGCCCTGAACTGGGCCATGCCCTAAGTATTATCGAAGACTGGTGGGTTGATAATAATTTCCTTCCCGACCGTGAACACTGTCTTAAAAAATTACGCCGACTTATTTCTTATGTTTAACTAGTTTTCCTTTAATGGAACGGACGGGTTCTCCATCTCGTAATCTGGTGAAAACAAAATCCATACCCATCGGTGTTAGAGTACGTGCATATGTTTGCATCGAATAAATCCCCTTTGCATTTATGGATAGTAAATAAATATGAAGCGTACTGCGATTTATCCTTGCCCAGGCAAAGGGTTGACCGCTCATGTAATCAGGCGCCTCCGGAGATCTAAAAATGTTCTTTTGAGCTGTTGGCTGGAAAATAAACTTTTGTGTTTTTTGCCTTATTTTCGGCTTATTTGGATTGCCCCCACGACGTATAACGGTTGTCCACTCGACCTCGAATCCCGGATCCACTGGCCTAATGACCACACCAAAATCACGTACCGTGACCCCGAAATAAATACTGTCGCGATTTTGAGAGACTCCACTACCCTGGAATTCTCCGTAAAAGGCGTCAATTTTGAGATTTTTCGCATTAGACCCGAATGAAAATAAAAACACCATTGCTAACACAGTGATCAACCGAGTTACTACTGACATATTCCCTGTCCAAGATTAGAGTTTTCGTATGCTACTGTACCTTTTAAGGCCAATGTACCTCTGGCGGCAAGGACATCAGCACTGCTTCCGGATTTCCACCCGTCATAAGGCCGAATCGAGTTCCACGATCATAAAGTAAATTAAATTCTACGTATCGCCCCCGCTTCACTAGTTGCTGCGCCCGCTGTGCTTCAGTCCATCCCTTATCAAAATTGCGCCTGACTAAGCTGCTGTAAGTACTCAAGAAAACACTACCTACATCACGAGTAAAAGCAAAATCAGCATTCCAATCACCACTTTCCAGATAATCAAAAAAAATCCCCCCAATTCCTCGTGGTTCATTTCTATGCTGCACGTAAAAATATTCATCACACCATTTTTTAAATCTTTCATAATCGGCCACTTCGTGCTGTCTACAAACTTTCTCAAAGGCAGAGTGGAAAAAATCACTATCTGAGGCGTTTGCAATCATCGGTGTTAAGTCTGCGCCACCGCCAAACCAAGATTTGGTGGTTATTATGTGACGCGTATTCATATGGACCGCTGGAACAAGCGGAGATTGCATATGCGCGACTACCGAAATTCCACTTGCCCAAAAACGGTGGTCTGTTTCAGCTCCTGGGATCTCTTTCGCATATTGCGGTGAAAGATTACCGAATACTGTCGATATGTTTACTCCCACTTTTTCAAACACTCTTCCTTTCATAATCGACATTTCTCCCCCACCGGTCATGCCGACAGAACGGGCCTCATTTGGCTCTCCTTCAGCTCGTTTCCATCTTCTTCTCTCAAACCTGCCTGCCGGACGGTCAGAAAGTGGACCCCGACTCGCATCCTCGAGGGCTTCGAATTCATTACAAATTTGGTCACGCAAACCCGCAAACCAATTGATCGCATGTTCCTTGCGCTTTGCAATACCATCAATGTTTTTTTTCATCTGTTCTCCAACTAATCATTTGGGAAGGATTGGGTCTGTCGTAAAGCTTCCCCAACAACCATAGAGGCTGCCACAGCTACGTTCAGTGCACGCTCCCCAGCTCTCATCGGTATGCGCAATCTTCCGTCAGCTGAGGCATGTACCGTATCAGGCACACCAGCGCTTTCGCGGCCAAGTAAGAGTGTATCGTCTGACGAAAAGCGAAAATCAGTATACAAATTATCACCATGCGTAGTCAGTAATAAGATTCGACCTTGTTGTGATGCTTCGTATTCACTCCAGGAAGAGTGATGACAGCAATCAACCCTATCTAAATAATCCATACCAGCACGGCGTAAGAGACGATCAGACCAAACAAATCCGCACGGCCCTATAATGTCAATCGCTATTCCAAGGCACGATGCTAAACGCAAAATTGTGCCCGTATTTTGTGGAATATCTGGTTCGAAAAGGGCAAGACGCATAATACCAACTACTATGGGTTGTTCGGTTTTTTCAAAATTAAAGGCTATTTTACCTTTGTAACTATTTCTGCGGCAGGTTGTCGCATCAACTCCCCGAATTGTTTGGTAAGAGGTATATTATACCCGCGTCTGTTGAATGTTTAAACTTAATGGCAAGGAATTTGATGAATGGCGGATAAAGAGTCAACACATCACGGGCGTAGGGATTTCTTACAGCTCACCTCGATCGCGGTGGGTACCGTTGGCGCAGCGTCGTTCGGCTGGCCACTGGTGTTCAGTATGGACAAGTCTGCAGAAGTAAAAGCACTTTCCTCAACAGAATTGGATATTGCTTCAATACAACCAGGGCAGGCAATACTCGTAAAATGGAGAAAAAAGCCCTATTTTGTTCGCCGCCGAACGAAAGATGAAATTTCAGCGGCAGAAAAAGTTGAGGTCGCCTCGTTGAGGGATCCCGAAAAAGATAGTGCACGTGTTAACAGGGACAGGCCCGAATGGTTAGTAGTAGGTGCAAACTGCACCCACTTCGGTTGTATTCCGACTGGTGCTAAAGCTACGGAAAACCGAGGCGAATTCGGCGGTTTTTACTGTCCGTGCCATGGTTCTCATTACGACACTTCGGGACGTATACGGAAAGGTCCAGCACCGAAAAATTTGCCTGTACCGCCTTATAAATTTGTATCCGACAATATCCTTAGAATAGGATGAGTGAGATTGAAATGGAAAAGAAGCAGTTCGATAACAAATTAGTGCAGTGGGTTGACCATCGACTACCGGTATTTTCTTACATGAATGCTGAGTATAACGAATTTCCTATGCCCAAAAATCTCAATTACTTCTGGAATTTTGGCGCATTGGCCACAGTCGTTTTAGTTACAATGATTGTGACTGGCATTCTACTGGCAATGCAGTATACGCCACACACCACATTAGCATTTGGTAGCATAGAACGAATTATGCGTGACGTGAATTATGGCTGGCTTATTAGATATATCCACGCCAATGGCGCCTCAATGTTTTTTATAGTCGTCTATATCCATATTTTCAGGGGTCTCTATTATGGGTCATATAAGGCACCCCGGGAACTACTTTGGATGTTAGGTGTAGTAATACTTCTATTGATGATGGCAACTGCATTTATGGGCTACGTACTGCCATGGGGCCAGATGAGTTATTGGGGAGCTCAGGTTATCACAGATTTCTTCACAGCAATTCCCATCATAGGAAATCCATTAACTGAATGGTTACGAGGCGATTTTGTTATAGATAATGCTACACTCAATCGCTTTTTTTCCCTGCATTATTTGCTACCGTTTGTAATAGTGGGTGTAGTTGCCCTTCACGTTATTGCTTTGCATGTGCATGGATCAAACAACCCCGACGGAATAGATATTAAGGAACCACAGGACACTATACCTTTTAATCCCTACTTCACGGCAAAGGACTCGGTGGGGCTTGGGGTATTTTTAATAGTCTTCGCCTTCTTCGTTTTCTTTGCCCCTAATTATCTAGGGCATCCTGACAATTATATAGAAGCCAATCCACTTGCTACTCCAGCTCATATTGTACCGGAATGGTATTTCCTACCATTTTACGCAATTTTGCGTTCCATAACCTTTGACATTTTCTTTTTAGAAGCAAAATTACTTGGAGTCATAGCAATGGGGGCAGCGGTCATGATTTTATTAATAGTTCCGTGGCTTGATACTTCAAAAGTGCGTAGTGCTCGTTATCGTCCACTTTATCGTATTTTCTTTTGGGTCTTGCTGGTCGATTGCGTAATTCTTGGGATCGTAGGAGTGAAATCACCAAGCGACTTGGTGTTTCCTGGCATAAGCTGGTTCGATTACAAAACTCTCGGGCTTATAGGCACCATCTATTATTTTGGACATTTTTTGTTCCTTATGCCTGTTTTAGGGTTCATTGAAACGCCAAAACCGCTCCCCACATCAATTAGCAAACCTGTTATCCCCCCATCTAGCGGTGGTGGCTCTGCTCCTATTGGGGCAGCAGCAGCAAAAAAGGAGAAAGCCTAATGCGTCGGCAAATGCTGAAATGCATGTTTGCTGTAGGTTTTTTATTTGTTGCTACGACTTCTATGGCAGCCGGGCCACTCAAACACGAGCCTCAGAACTGGTCTTGGCAAGGTATTTTTGGAACTTACGATAGAGCGCAACTCCAAAGAGGCCTGCAGGTTTATAAAGAGGTATGCTCTGGTTGTCATGCGCTTAAATATGTCGCATTCCGCAACCTTGTTGACCTCGGTTATTCTAAGGAGGGAATACGTGCTTTCGCCAAAACGTTCGATATCAAGAACCCTGAACCTAACGAAGAGGGTGATGCTTACACTCGCCCTGGACGTGTGACTGACTATTTCCCCTCACCCTTTCCTAATGAACAGGCTGCTCGGGCATCTAACAACGGCGCCTATCCCCCCAATTTATCGTTAATGGTTGAAGCTCGCCCCCAAGGAGCTGATTATCTATACGCTTTATTGACTGGTTACAAAGAACCGCCCGCAGGAATGAAAATAAGTGAAGGCATGAACTACAACTCTGCTTATCCGGGGCACCAGATTGCAATGTCAGCCCCGCTAGATGATGGAGCCGTCGAGTATACTGATGGAACCAAGGCAACGGTGAAACAAATGGCAACTGATGTTACTGCTTTCCTTGCGTGGACCGCAGAGCCTAATTTGGAGGAACGAAAAAGTATGGGCCTCAAGGTGATGTTGTTCCTATTCGCTTTTCTTGCGATCCTGATCGCTATGAAGCGGCGGACCTGGGCAGACGTTCATTAATTAATTTGAGTTGATAACTTTATCCCAATAAAAACTAACCCAAACACAACTAGGTTTAATGCCAGAACGGGGCATGTTAGTATCTCTGAATGATTGACAACAAGATTCCGTGTGTTGCTAAGGCGGCTCCTGTTATAGGTATAATCGGAGGCACTGGAATATATGCATTGGAGGGATTACAAGATACCGTTTGGCACGATGTCGATACCCCCTTTGGGCCTCCGTCAGATCAACTGATGAGCGGTACCCTCAACACCGCGCAAATAGTATTCCTACCACGTCATGGCCGAGGCCATAAAATTCCTCCATCAGAACTCAACTTTAGAGCCAATATAGATGCGATGAAGCAGCTTGGTGTAACCGAAATACTATCCGTATCAGCAGTGGGATCGCTTCGAGAAGGTCTATCTCCAGGCACCTTCGTAATCGTTGATCAATTCATTGACCGTACTTTTGCGCGGATAAAGAGTTTTTTTGGAACAGGCTTGGTAGCCCATGTGTCAATTGCGGACCCGGTTTGCCCAAGGCTCGGTGATGCCATACAAGATGCCGGAAGTGGACTAGATATAGAGGTCGTTCGTGGCGGCACTTATCTGGCCATGGAGGGCCCACAGTTTTCTTCTCGTGCAGAGTCGGAGCTTTATCGAAATTGGGGGTGTGACGTAATCGGTATGACTAACATGCCAGAAGCAAAACTCGCGCGTGAAGCAGAACTTTGCTATAGCTCAGTTGCAATGGTAACTGACTATGATTGTTGGCATCAGAACCACGACAACGTCACAGCAGACATGATTTTGAAAACCCTTATTGGAAATGCTGAAAAAGCTAAGACACTATTAAGTGCGGTAATTCCGAAACTTGCGGAGCGGACAAGAAACTGCCCAGCTGGTTGTCACACTGCGCTCGACAACGCACTGGTTACCGCACCTGAAGCGCGTGATCCAAGATTAGTGTCTCAGCTTCAAACAATAGCCGGGCGGGTTCTGTGAACCAACCTCATTTTCTTTGCCGTTTTTCGACGGGGTATTTTAATTTCTTCCAAGCTCCGAATCCTCCCTCTAATTGAGCTACCTTTTTTAAACCCATATCCTGTACAGTTTTGGTGGCAAGGGCCGATCTCCATGCACTTGCACAGAAAAACACAAACGTTTTGTCGCTGGCGAACACTTCTCTGTGGTAGGGACTTTCTGGATCAACCCAAAATTCGAGCATTCCTCGGGGCACATGCACAGATCCGGGGATGGTGCCATCACGCTCGAGTTCACGCACATCTCTGATATCAACCAAAATGATTTCCCTATTCTCCATAAGCAAATCTGCACCTTCAATGGGAATGGTCTCTATTTCAGAGGTCGCTTTGGCCACCAACTCTTTCACTCCATGACAAATCATTAATCACCTCACTCCAGAAAAGAATAAACATGCAATATCTAAGTGACTTCACTCAACCAGTACCGGAGATAAAATAAAATGGCGAAGAGCTCTCCATCGCACAGCGGAATAGTTGATTGTTCGTCGGACTAAACTTCTTGCTAATCAAAAATTAAAAATATTAGTTATGAGTAAGGCTTGCCCAAACGTTTTATCTACATAAACTTGGTATTAAACATTAAAACGAAATAGAATAACGTCGCCGTCCTTAACAACATAGTCACGTCCCTCTTGTCGCATCTTACCTGCATCTTTAGCCGATTGCTCACCACCGAAGGTTACAAAATCATGGTAGCTTATAGTCTCCGCACAGATAAAACCCTTCTCAAAATCACTATGAATGATGCCCGCCGCCTGGGGTGCCGTAGAGCCATTTGGGACTGACCACGACCGGCTTTCCTTAGGCCCTGTGGTCAAAAATGTTACTAGATCTAAAAGCCTGTACCCTGCCTCTACAACCTTAGAAAGACCCGTTTGGTCAAGATCTAAGGTTTGAAGGAATTCAGTTTTTTCTCGGGGGCTCTCTAGTTGAGCTATTTCTGACTCAATTGCCGCCGAAATAACCACAGCCTCGGCTCTTTCGTTCCGGGCCCGCTTTATTACCTTTTCGGAATGCTCGTTACCTTTCGCTGCTGAACCCTCATCAACATTACAGACATAAAGTATAGGTTTAGCGGTTAGTAGTGCTAGTTCCTTAAAAAACGGAGCTTCGTCACCACTATAATCAAATTCCCGCGCTGGCTTCCCTTCTCTTAAGGCCTCGAGCACTCGCATCATTAAATCGTATAATACCTTCTCTCTAATGTCGCCACCTTTGAACCGTCGATGCATGTGCTCGGTCCTGCGCTCCAGGCTCTCTAAGTCAGCGAGAAGCAACTCTGTCTCCACAATATCAGCGTCTCTAATTGGATCCACAGACCCCTCAATATGAGAAACATCATCGCCCTCAAAACAGCGCAACATAGCGATGACGGCATCTACACCGCGGATATAACCTAGAAATTGATTGCCAAGGCCCTCTCCATTAGACGCTCCCTTGACAAGACCTGCTATGTCAACAACTTCAAGAAAACTTGGAATAATAGTCGAGGAATTACTGAGTTCCCCTAATTTAAAGAGTCTATCGTCAGGAACGGCAACACGCCCACTATTTGGCTCAATCGTGCAGAACGGATAATTGGCGGACTCTGCCTTAGCCGTGCTGGTAAGCGCATTAAAAAGGGTGGATTTACCGACGTTAGGCAATCCAACGATACCGCAGTTAAAACCCATTTTAGTCCTTTTTCCGACTCATAGTATTTTTCTGCTCAATATTGATGTTTTTTTGTAAAGGTCCCAATACCTGCGCCAATTTATTCATAAAAGTATTTCCATTACCATCGACAAGTGATCCTATCGACTCACTTATACCACCCAATATGGAACGTACAAGTTGTCGTTCAGCAGAGGAAAAATCACTCAACACATGTGAATTTACCAACTCTTTTCTGCCGGGATGACCAATGCCAATCCGTATGCGACTGAAATCCGCCCCAATGTAATTTTGAATACTCAGTAGGCCATTATGACCAGCAAGACCTCCCCCGGTTCGAAACCGTAATTTTCCAAAAGCCAAATCGAGTTCGTCGTGGGCGACGATAACATTCCTCGGCGCGATTTTATAGAATCTCGTAGCCTTTTGTACTGACTGGCCCGATTCATTCATAAAAGTTTCAGGTTTAAGAACAAGGATTCTCTGTCCGCGAATAACTCCATCTGCAACTTGCCCACGAAATTTAGATCTATAAGTTCCAAATGAGTATTGCTGAACTATGTCATCAACGGCCATATAACCGACATTATGTCGATTATTTTCATATCTGAGACCCGGATTACCCAGCCCCACTAGCAATAACATAGTATGCCTATCTTACTAGCTAACCGTCTGATTTCCCGGAGGCGTCGCCTGATTCATCTTCAGAGACATCACCGCCCTCTGCACCATCCTGACTAATTTCACCTTCCTCACTATCCTCGATTACCGTTGTGTCCTCCTCAACTACGGTCGGCGCAGCAACAGAGGCAATAGTGAAATCACGATCCGAAATAGTTAGGTCGACGCCAGTTGGTAATATTAAACTCGACGCATGCAGCCCATCTCCAATCTCAAGGCCCGTCAAGTCCAGATCAAAACTCGCAGGGATATCTTCCGCTGAGCAATTCACTTCAACAGTGTAGCGCACAACATTCAACACTCCACCCCTCTTCAGGCCCGGGCTCTCTTCCTCATTAAGAAAATTAACTGGAACTTCCACCGTTACCCTAGTCTCAGCAGTGACACGAAGAAAGTCTAAATGCTGCGGTAGATCATTAATGGGATGGACCTGAAGATCACGAGGCAATACTCGCTCCAATCCACTTTCAAGCTTAATCTCATAAATTGTTGAAAAGAACTCACCAGAATCAACACCCTTTATAACATCGCGCGGATCGACAGAGATAATTGCTGGTTCTTTGTTTCCACCATAAATAACAGCGGGCACACGACCAGCGCGTCGCACTGCTCGTGCGGCACCCTTGCCAGCTCGATCTCGGATTTCTGCATTCATTGCAACGGCATTGGACATCGATCTATCTCCTTAGCGGTCAAGCGAACCTCAGGGTTTTAACGGCTCATGTAGCCGAAATACAATCTTTTTTTTCTTTTTTTAGGACTTAATCGAATAGAGAAGAGACAGACTGAGATTTGGCTATCCTCTTTATAGCCTCTCCCAAAAGCGGTGCTATTGAGATCTGCCGTATATTTTGAGCGAGCCTGACTGCCTCCGTTCCCATGATACTATCAGTTATTACCATTTCCTCAAGCGGGGATGAACTTACACGAGCAACAGCGCCGCCGGATAGTACACCATGTGTAACATATGCACTCACCGTCTTTGCGCCAGCTTCTTTCAGTGCGACAGCTGCATTACACAGTGTGCCGGCTGAGTCTACAATATCATCAACCATTATGCAGTATTTATCTTTTACATCGCCAATAATGTTCATTACCTCGGAAACACCGGCTCGCTCCCGGCGCTTATCAATGATGGCCAAATCAGCATCTACACGTCGCGCAATTGCTCTAGCCCGTATTACACCACCAACATCAGGTGAAACTACTGTCAAATCACCATTTTTCTTAATGTTTTCTTCAATGTCTTTACCAAAGACTGGAGCAGCGTAAAGATTGTCGGTTGGTACGTCAAAAAATCCCTGTATCTGAGCCGCGTGGAGATCCAGTGTCAACACACGATGAGCTCCAGCAGTCGTAATTAAATTAGCAACCAACTTAGCCGAGATTGGCGTCCGTGGACCTGTTTTCCTGTCTTGACGCGCGTAACCATAATAGGGAATCACAGCTGTAATCCGCTTGGCGGAACCACGGTGTAGCGCATCCAGACAGACCAAAAGTTCCATGAGATTGTCATTTGCTGGGTAACTGGTGGACTGGATCACATAGACATCCTCCCCACGCACATTTTCAAGTATCTCTGCGAAAACTTCCATATCTGAGAAGCGGCGCACTGCTGCCTCTGTTAGCGGCACATTTAGATAAGCAGATATTGCTTCAGCAAGTGGCCGGTTACTATTGCAGCTTAGAATTTTCATTAATTCACCTCCGAGCGTGCTAGAACCACAGGCTTCATGGAGTCCCACCTCTCTTGATTTTAGGATGCACGGCTATCGTAGACCAATATTGTTTCGTGAAAAGATCTTTAAGCAGATTGGTCTATAACAACACATGGCATGTCTGTAAACGCTGTTACGGCTGGATCATTAAATATATATATTTATTTTTTATCGTGTATGCGAAAAGACCTTTTGGAGAGGGTTTGCAGGTCCAACGTTAGGTACTTCTATTTGTGTCGTTTCCAGCGGTCGAAGTATAGATTCGACGGGAGAGCCCTTCGACCCAATTTCTTTATCCTTTTGAGTCGGTGCAACATAGGGTTCCCACCTACTAGGGGTATGATCTTTCTCCTTAATATTAAGATTCGGTAAAGACATTAAAATATCTTTTATACTATTCCTCATTGCGACAGCTATATCATAGGCGTGAGGCCCCCATCGGTTTTTCAGCAAATTCTTCGGAACCCGATTGCTTTGCCTTAGACGGCCTACAATATCTCCTCTACGATCACGAAAAATCCAGATAATCTCAACTTCATCACTTGCCCTCGTTAAATGCTCGATAGCAATAAAAATATTTATCGTGAGGTCAGCGTTTCCCAATTTGTTAGTTACGTTTACACCTGACTTTCGGAGTACAGCACGTAATGCCACCGGCAATACTTTCGCACCATCACCAGGGGCTCCATATACTATTCCTACTGCTACCGTAGGGGGCTCCACAAATGGACTGTGATGATCCAAATTTGTACGCAGTATACGGGCTGTCTCGCGGCTAACTTCTGATGCGAAAGGCTTAATCCGCTGGCGAAAGTCGCGGGTCGTCACAGAATTTTCCTTTATTTTTAAATTCCCCTGTAATTTACCATTCTCATCTAGAAGTTCCCAATTTATATGAAATTGCACCATGCTGGTTTTTGAGTTTTTGGAACGTACGAACCCCCTAAGCGTATGACCATAGCGATGTGCGTCGCTGACGCTTGCTGGAATATCTATATCATTAAGGTTTTGAATAATTGCCTGCTGCAAAGTTGCGGATATATTCGCTGGTAGCCCGTTTACGGGAGCAATAAACACCCCACCGACATCATCGAGTTGGCGAAGTGCATCACTCAGTTTGGACGGTTTTTGCCCGAAAGGGCGGGGCAACTGCCCACATGCTCCAATTAAATGTGAAACTATTAATAATGCCAAAATGGGGCGATTAAAGCATAACACAGCACACCACTAGGCCTGCTAGGCAAAATATCAGAAGTTGCAGTAAATAAGGCATAAATGTCGTTTCAATTTTTCCTAGTTTATTTTTCGATCATTATGGCTGACAGCATTCGACCATAATCCGGTTGTTCGTGGATATACCCATAACGGTAACTAAAAAACCGCTCATTGTCTGCATACGTATCATGACCAGTCCAACTGACTTTATCTAGTCCTTGGTCTTTCATCAAACTTATGATGTAACCCGGTAAATCGAATAAAAAATGTGCTGCTCGTGATGCCTCGCTGAAAAAAGCTGCATTTTTTTGGTTCTGATCTAAAAAAGGTTCTAGAAATGTTTCACTTACCTCATAAGAATTAGGCCCAATTGTGGGACCAATAGCTGCAATAATGGAATCCGGTTGTGCCCCTATTTTGCGCATTTCATTTATGGTAGCCTCTACGACACCTGTAAGAGCACCGCGCCAGCCTGCGTGTGCAGCGCCTATTATTCTTGCTTTGGGATCACAAAACAGAACAGGCGCACAATCAGCGCTTAATATGCCAATTGCAATCCCAGACTTGT
This sequence comes from Pseudomonadota bacterium, assembly GCA_036339585.1. NCBI lineage: Bacteria > Pseudomonadati > Pseudomonadota > Pseudomonadota bacterium. The sequence continues at coordinate 55,281 of JAYZAS010000017.1, read as the reverse complement.
TGGTGACCATCGCATCGGCTCGAGGCGTTTCCTCTCTGGCCCAACTTCCATCCACATATTCAACCCTCTTACCATGCACCTGAAAAACACTGTGCAAACTCGTGGCGCCGAGAGAGTCGATAATTATCTGGCGGTTCTTGGTTACTTTATCGGTGGCATCATTAGACCCATAACCGACATTAAGAGATGCATATATGCCATCACTAACCCCTCCATTACGAGTGAAAAACCCATGCCGAAAACCACTTAAAACTGAAAGTCCACGGTCCGTTAGTATCTGCAAACCTTTGTCTGTCATTTAACAAATCCTGGTGGGACTGGCGACGGCACCTCCTCCCCCGAAGTCACCGCCAGCACCTTGAACAAGGTGCCCATTTCGCTGGGTGCAAGCAAACGATTACAAGCGCTGCGTATTCTGGCCTTTTCTTTTTCAGTCGCAAGCTTTGTAAGGCGTGAGGCCCTAATTTCTATGCCTAAAGACAAAAGAAAATCGCGTTGTGCCACAGGTCCCCAGCAACATACCCCCGAAGGAGCAGCCCGCTTCAAGGCCGAGAAATCTAAATGAGCCGAAATATCCACCTCACCCGGAGAATCAAGAAAATTCGTTGTTTGATGCCCACGTAATCCTTGAAGAGTTGCTTTTGGCTCTTTGAACTCAGAACCGTAATCAATCACCAACGCCGCCCCACCGTTTTTTGTTATCCCTGAGGCTAGAATTTCAAACAGAGAAATAGCAGCAGGGCAAATCTCTGTAATATCTCCAATTTTAGCGTTGCGAGTAATCACATCGTCTATCAAAGCTATATGTGGCGTCTCCCGCGGACTGATAATCAAATCAAGTCCCTCTATGCCTATTCCAACTAAAACTTCGCGCCATCCCGCATCAGTGTAACGAAACTGGTGAATTGGCAAAGCGTCAAAAAATTCGTTCGCAATAATAAGGTTTGGCATATCCGGCAAAGTAGCCACACTGTCATGCCATGTTGGACTATAATCTGATAATTGAGCCTTTTGGGTCTTTCGAAGTACAGGATTTGTTTCTACAAGATGCACAGAGATAGCCTCTAGAAACTCTGGTACAACTTTCGCAGCACGTAGTGCATCTGTCATCAGTGTTCCGCGACCCGGCCCTAGTTCCACCAAGGCAGCATCTGCAGGCGAACCTAACGCCCGCCACATTTCAACAACCCACAAACCAATAAGCTCACCAAAAATTTGGCTAATATCGGGGGATGTAATGAAATCACCATCGCAACCGAATGGATCTGCTGTTCTGTAATATCCGTACTGCGGATGCAACAATGCTTCCGCCATAAAAGCGGCAATTGTCACTGGACCCTGTGTCCTAATTCGCCTTCGCAAGGTCTGGAGAAGTTCGTTCAACCTTTTATCAATTCCTTGTTTACTCTGATAGGCGGTTGACGCAAAGCACGAACCACAACTAGCGTTCCCAGAACGATCATTACTGATGACAATAGTTGCCCCCAGGTTATGTCGAGAGGCAATTCACCAACAAAATGGGTCTGTTCCCGAAAGATTTCTCCTACCGAACGTAAAAACCCATATCCTGCTAGGAATGTCCCACCGATCAGTCCAGGACGCATCAATGCATCACGTCTAAATATTAGCCAGGTCAGGATAACAAAAAGGACTATGCCCTCAAGTCCCGCCTCATAAAGTTGGCTTGGGTGACGCACCTCAGGCCCCGCCCTTGGAAAAATTACACCCCAAGGCACGTCGGTAATTCGGCCCCATAATTCACCGTTCACAAAGTTACCTATCCGGCCAAGAAATAGTCCCACCGGGGTTGCTGCAGCCAACAAGTCGGCCAATGGCCAAAAATCTTTGTTTTTCATCCGCCCGTACAGATATATGGCGAAAATTACCCCTAATAAACCGCCATGGAAAGCCATACCGCCTTTCCATGGTTGTAACACCTCAATCGGATTATCGATGTAATACGCGGGGTGCCAAAGGAGAACAAACCCTAGCCGCCCTCCAATTAAAACGCCTAGGGTCACCCATACGAACAAATCGTCAATATCGACTTGCTTTACAATGAACGGCTGACGCAAAGTCAATGAGATGCAATAGCGCCAACCAAAGACCAAACCTAAAATGTAGGCTAATCCGTACCAATGTATTTCAAAAGGACCAAGGGCAAAAGCCACTACATCGAACTGCGGAAAAACATAAGGGCCCATACTTCAGCGATACCGGTCAGTCGTAGAGAGATAATTACGGATGTATTGTTTGGCGCCGTCCTCAATAGATGTAAGAGGCTTATTGTACCCACTTCCCCGCAAACGCGACATCTTTGCTTCAGTGAAATATTGGTATTTCTCGCGGATGGCTATTGGAGTAGCAATGTAATCAATACAGGATTTTTCACCCATCGCCGCAAAACAGGCTTCCGCAAGGTTTCTGAAGCTCCGTGCCTCCCCTGTACCACAATTATAAATGCCATTTACTTTATTCGTCGAATAAAGCCAAAGCATGATGTCCACACAATCGTTGACCCAGACGAAATCGCGCATTTGGCCCCCATCAGCATAGTCAGGATGGTGGGATTGGAAAAGTTTCGCACGCCCAGTTCTGGAGATTTGTTCAAATAGTTGCACTACTACACTTTGCTGGCCACCTTTATGATATTCATTTGGCCCGTAGACGTTGAAAAATTTTAACCCCGCCCATTTTTTTGGACTAAAGCCCGCTGCTGACATAGACAGCACTTGCTGATCAAACAGCTGTTTAGACCATCCGTAGGCATTTAACGGTCTAAGCTCGGCCAACGCAGCCGGATGATTATCATCGTCAAAGCCTTGTTTCCCATCTCCGTAAGTGGCCGCTGAGGAGGCATAAATAAAAGCTGCGTCATTCTCCACACACCAACGCCAAAGCATCATGGATACGCCGAAGTTATTATCTAACAGGTGGGCAAAATCGGTTTCAGTAGTCTCTGATGTTGCCCCCATGTGGAAAATACCGTCGACTTCGCCAGCACGCTCCATAAGCCATTTGGACAAATCCGCTGGTGCAACAATCTCGGATACATTGTGTTTTTTTAGGTTACCCTGTCTCTCGGCGCAATCAATTCGGTCGCAAACTATTAATGGCCCCTCACCACGATCACTCAATGCAGCAACTAGGTTAGAGCCAATAAATCCAGAACCTCCGGTGATTATAATCATAATACATGCACCCGATTTTATAACTCCTTTTCTTAGCTCGCTAACTAATTTCCTGCAAGCACCATAAACAATACAAGCTGAATGATTGAAACAGTTTTCAGATTCGCTTATATTTATACGTACGATTTGGTTAGAAAGGTTGTCATGCAGACAGAAAATAGATTTTTCGATGACATTGCGCGTGTGGCTAGTGGTGCCACCTCAACGCTGATAAATATTCGTACTGAGTTGGAGAGCATGATCAAACAGCGTTTAGAGCGCATTTTGGCGGATATGGATCTGGTACCTCGTGATGAATTCGAAGCGGTTAAAGCGGTTGCATCCCGGGCGCGGGCCGAGCAAGAGTTATTGGAAGAAAGAGTTGCTGAACTAGAAACATCTCTTAATAAGAACCATTCTAAAAAAGGTGTTAAGCGCTCCAAAAGACCTTCAAAGAAATAGTTATCCACGTCTAATTGGTCAAAAGCTAATTCTCCTATTGCAATAGATAATTCAGATAGTGCAGTCTACCAATAGTATTAGATTGTCTATTAGACACTATATCTGGGCATCTTATGTATCTTTGCGATTTTTTTACACAGTACGTTTGGCATAAAAATATTTTCGTTGTGATCAATCTAAGGCGGTCTGGAGGCAGGAGCGTATGTCCCTAATATCTGAGGAATTTTCTGAGAGGAGATTCAATCCCTTAGATTTGTTAGAAGAGTTAGTTATGGCTAATGAATGGCCATACGAGAGAGCAAGTGAAGATGAATTAGTCGTAGAAACGAGCGGTTGTTGGTGTAACTATAGATTATTTTTTGTATGGCGCGAAGATTTGAGCGCCCTTTATTTTACCTCGGTATTCGAATCTAGAGTCATTGAAGAAAAACGCCTCGCAGTAATCGAACTTACAGGGCTAGTTAATGAAAAACTGTGGCTAGGGCATTTTGAAGTTGGCTCAGAGGATGGCCTCCCCGTATATCGTTACACAATGCTAGCACGTGGACGCAACACCGTGTCAATTGAACAATTGGAGGATCTAGTTGACATAGCCTTAATGGAGTGTGAACGCTTTTATCCGGCTTTACAATTCGTGGTTTGGGCCGGGCGAACTCCCAAAGACGCAATGGCATCTGCTATGATGGAGACAGTCGGCGAGGCCTAGATCTAAAAACTTACGAGTATAAAATATGAACATTGAAACACAGCATCCATTAATTTTAGTGGGATGTGGAAAAATGGGTTCTGCAATACTTTCGGGATTGCTTCCCCAGATCCAATCAAGCGCTTGTATCAAGGTTGTTGACCCAGTTGGTATCCCTGCACAGGCCTGCAGAGATGGTATTTCTGTTTTTAAGGAAGCAAAGGAATTGCCGTCAAACTTGGAGCCAAGTATCATCATCTTTGCAGTTAAACCACAACAAATGGAAAAAGTCGTACCCTATTATTTGCGGTTTGTAGAAAGCGGTGCATTTTTCATTTCTATAGCTGCAGGCACTACTATCAAATTTTTTGAAGGTATTTTAGGATCAAGTGCTCCAATTGTCCGGGCTATGCCCAACACGCCAGCTTTAATTCAACAAGCAATCACTGTTGCATGCCCAAATTCAGCAATAACCGATTCTCAATTGGAATCTGCGAAGCTGCTATTAGAAACAATTGGCGAAGTAATTTTCATCTCCGATGAGAACCTGCTCGACCCCGTTACTGCTATATCTGGTAGTGGGCCGGCCTATGTGTTTTTCATGATCGAGTGTCTCACACAAGCTGGAGTGGAAAATGGCCTACCCCTACAGTTAGCCAGAGCGTTAGCCCTTAAAACGGTTTCCGGAGCGGGTATGCTTGCTTCAGAGAGCTCGGAAACCCCAGAACAATTGAGACAGAATGTAACCAGTCCGGGCGGAACCACTTTTGAGGCACTACAGGTACTAACAGCGAATAACAACGGACTGAAACAATTAATTTCAAACGCAGTTTCTGCTGCTACGCGCCGAAGCAGGGAATTAGCGGACTAGGACTTTCCTACACCTTACGGTATTATAAGAGTATGACTATAGCAAAAAACTTAGATAAAGTTATTATTGAGACTGCATTTGATTTAGCTCTCGAAAATGGTTGGAGAGCATTTTCACTCTCACAGCTTGCTCATGCAGTTGCCGAGAAGACATCAATGAGCCCAATGCTTGTTCGCGCCCATTGCCCTGCTAAGGCAGTCATACTTTCAACTTTTGAACACTACATTGATTCGTTAGTCCTAGCCGAGGAAATACAATTCACTGAACAAGATACGACCCGAGATCGAATTTTTGAAATGCTCATGCTCCGCCTTGAGACAATGCAGGAATACAAGCCAGCCTTAGCCCGAATTAGCCGTGACCTAACTTTGGACCCGTTCAGTGTGTTGGCGAACGGCCCGACACTTCTGCTGTCAATGTCACGAATGCTCAACGCCTCAGGACATTCGACAACTGGCCTAGCTGGTGTAGCCGAAACCCATGGGCTTTTAATTATATGGTTGTCTACTTTTCGCACTTGGCTTACTGATGACAACCCAGATCAGAGCCTGACCATGGCTACCCTCGACAAAAATTTGCGGCGCGGAAAGAGCTTCCTTAATCGATTTAAAGCGCCTTTGTCTTTCAAACCAAACCCTATGGCAAAGGCCTAAGTCTAGACGTCCGTCCCCTTAAACTTATTGCGGAATACGTAATTTAGCTCTAAGACCCCCTCGAGGTGAATCTGTCAGAGAAATATCTCCCCCATGGGCACGAACAATATCTTCTGCTATCGCAAGCCCCAAACCAGTCCCTCCAGTCTTTGAATTACGTGACTGATCTAATCTATGGAATGGGCGAAACACGTCGCCACGATCAGCCTCTGGAATACCAGGCCCATCATCATCGATTGTGATTTCGATCATTCCCTGCCGTTTGCCAGTCAAAGCCCACACGTGTTCACCATAGCGACACGCGTTAGCAATCAAATTATTCAAACAACGCCTTAATGCCTCACGCTTTATGGGTAATTCAAATTTACCTTCTACGTGGCAGTCTATCGCTATACCGTTGCGTTTCCAATCCGCAACTACAGCCTCTACGAAAGCTGAGATCTCCACGGGCTCAGCAATTTCATCACCTTCTCCTCGTGCAAAGGCGAGATAACCATCTATCATTAACTCCATTTCTGTAATATCTGACTTGAGATCCTCTATGCCACTCGCCCCTGCCATCATCTCGAGCTGGAGTTTCATTCGGGTCAAGGGTGTCCGCAAATCGTGACTTACCCCAGACAACATATCTGTACGCTGACGCATTTGACGGCGAAGTCTCCCTCGCATCAAATTAAAGGCAATTCCTGCTTGCCGTACCTCAGTTGCTCCTGCAATATTGATATCTGAACTGATCTCGCGGCCCTTGCCAAATTCATCTGCCGCTGCCGCAAGTCTGCGAATGGGCTTTACTTGATTGCGCATGAAAACTGCAGCCACACCAAGTAAAATAACAGATGTTCCAACCATCCAAAGTATAAAAATGTAAGTGGTATCGCTAAAAACCCTCTCACCAGGAGCTGTAACCTCCAACACGCCATTTGGCATTTGCAAATGTATTAATACTCTCTCTTTAAAAGAGGAAGTATCAATCACAAAAGGTAACTGCACCCGTTCTGTAAGTTGCTTGGCAAGTGCCTTATCAAGAATCCCCAAATGGGATTGATTTACAGAGGGGAGTTCTTGATAAGGAAGAAATTTCATATCTAATAAGAAATGACGACGTGATTGATAAAAGATCTCATCTTTATTATCGCCTTGGAAATCCCAATTTAATTTTTCAATCACGAAACCGATCTCGCCAGCAATGGCACTCGTTAGACGCCGCGTGACAGTCTCCCAATGCCTATCAAAAAAGATTATTGCGGACACCACCTGTAATATAATCAGAGGAGTGACAATGATCATTAGAGAACGGCCCAGTAGGGTTTTAGGTAGAAACCGCTTTAGAAAGAAAAATGGCCTGATACGAAAGATGAAGTTTAATATAGGAATATTTCGCATGTTTTCAGTCCGGCCTTAACACATAGCCACGACCTCGCACCGTCTGCAAGTAGCGAGGTGTTTTTGGATCCTTCTCAAATTTCCGGCGAAGACGGGTCACTTGAACATCAACGCTACGTTCTCCACCTTCGATATCACACTCCTCCGTTAATTCTAATCGCGTTAGGACCACACCGGGTCGAATAGCTAATGCAGTTAACAAACTTGCTTCGGCAGAAGTTAGTTTAATCAAGCCATCTGTACCACTTAACAAGGCTCGTTTAGGCTCAAAACAGAATGCACCAAGCATCACACTCGACGGTATTTCGTCCTCAATATCCGGTTTATGCGATTGGGTCCGTCGCAAGATAGTCCTTATCCGCAAAAGAAGTTCACGCGGCTCAAATGGCTTAGAGATGTAATCCTCAACGCCGGCCTCGAGACCTTCAATTCTGTCTTTAATTTCGCCCATTGCGGTAAGCATTAATATCGGCACCACATTTCTTTTATTAAATTCACGTGCTAAACTTAGTCCATCAAGGCCAGGCATCATGCGATCAAGTACCATTAGGTCGAATTGAATTGACCTTTGAACATCTTTTGCCGATTCGGCGTCATGAGCGGTGGTTACCCGATAACCATTGTCATTTAGGAATTTTTTTAACAAATTGCGTAGTCGTGTATCATCGTCTACCACAAGAATATGTGCGGGATCTAAGTGCATAGATATAAGTATACCAGTTTTTTTAACATTGAAGGTGTTTACCATCGCGTCACATTTTTTTTAAATACGAAATGATAATCCTTAAGTAATGTGTAAAATAAAGGTTAAGAACGACGTTCTGCCCATAGCTTTTGGCTATGTGTTTGAAGAAAAGCCGTAGAATAGCTCGAAAACCCACGGGAGATATAAAATGACTTTTAACCAACCTTTCGATGATCGCCCAGGACGAATCTGGTTTGATGGTGCGTTGGTACCTTGGAAGGATGCTACGGTTCATGTTTTGACGCATGCTCTTCATTACGCATCAGCGGTCTTTGAAGGCGAACGAATTTATGAGGGCCGCATTTTTAAACTACATGAACATACTGAGCGTCTTTTTTATAGTGCGCGCCAACTTGACATGGAAATGCCGTATTCTGCGGCAGAAATCAATGATGCGTGCAATGCGGTAGTAGCTGACCACGGCATCAAAGACGGTTATGTTCGCCCCATTGCGTGGCGAGGGTCGGAGTTAATGGGAGTCTCTGCTCAAGCCACGAAGATACACGTTGCAGTCGCTGTTTGGGAGTGGCCAGCATATTTTTCATCAGATGCCCGAATGGAAGGCATTAGAATGCAATGGTCAAAATGGAAACGGCCAGATCCAGAAACAATCCCCGCGGACACCAAGGCTACCGGTCTCTATATGATTTGCACTCTCTCAAAACATGCGGCAGAAGCAAAAGGTTATAATGATGCTTTAATGTTGGACTATCGGGGTTATATTGCGGAGGCAACGGGTGCCAATATATTCCTTGTTATTAATGGGAAGTTGCATACGCCGAAGCCGGACTGTTTTCTTAACGGTATTACGAGACGAACCGTCATCGCTCTTGCAAAAAAATTCGGATATGAGGTCATTGAACGCCACATCAAGCCAGAGGAACTAGCCGATGCAAGTGAGGTCTTTCTGACAGGAAGTGCGGTAGAAGTGACCCCAGTGAAGGAAATAGGCCAGTATAGTTTTGCGCCAGCTAAAATTACACGAACACTACTAGAAGCTTATGATGAAGAAGTGCGTCGTGAAGTCCCTGTGACACTGAATGCTGCATAGTCCTATTTCACTTTTTCACTGACCAGCGGGCAGATGCTGCATTGTCATCCATGCGCGCCTTAACCCACTTGGCATTTCCGTTCCCCTCTTCGAGCTTCCAGAATGGTGCTTTTGTTTTGAGCCAATCAACAAGAAACTCACAAGCATTGAATGCCGATACTCTGTGCTCACTCGCAGCAGCTACTAATACTATCCTGTCGCCAGGCTCCAAATACCCGTAGCGGTGAATGATCAGACTTGAAGATAAGTTCCAGCGTTCCACCGCCTCAGAGGCTATCTTGCCCAATATTTTCTCTGTCATACCGGGATAATGCTCCAATGTCATTGAAGCCACTGAATCTAGATCACCAAAATCACGTACCAAGCCAATGAAACTAACCAAGCCCCCTACATTGTGCTGTCCGACCGTGAGACCAGCCAACTCGGCATTAACGTCAAAATCATGTTCTTGCACACGCACAGTCATTTTACCCCCCTGTGACCGGGGGAAAAAGTGCGACTTCATCGTCCTCGCTAAGTTTAGCATCAAAATCGACGATTTCGTGGTTAATAGCCACCCTGAGTGCAGCGACGTCTTCAAATGCTCGGGCGTATTGTGGCCCACGCTGGCGCAGCCAATCAATTAACTTACCTACATTATTAACATCATGAGGAGGAGTAACGTACTCTTCGTTAACCCCCGTTTGTTGCCGAACCCATGCAAAATAAAGTAATTTCATGGTAAATCATCCATTGCGCTAAGAATTACTTGAGCCCACGTCTTTCAGGTGCCTTCGGGAAGCACTGAGATAGTCATAACCCGTTATTAAGGTAAACACAGCAGCACTCCAGAGTCCCGTCTCTCCAACTAAAATCGTAGGATAAGCAGCAGGCCCTGCATCATGGATAATGAGATGCCCAAGCGCAATCATTTGTATCACAGTCTTCCATTTTGCAAGACTTGAAACTGGAAGCCGAACCTTCAACTCAGCTAAGTATTCTCGCAAACCAGAAACTAGTATTTCCCTCATCATAATTACCAAAGCTGCCAACACAACAAAGCCGTCAATACGACCATCGGCAACAAGCATTAAGGCGACTGCGACGACCAGAAGTTTATCCGCCACGGGATCCAAAAATCGGCCAAAATTTGATATTTGGTTCATTGAACGTGCGATATAGCCATCAAAGAAATCCGTTAAACAAGCCAACGTAAATAATCCCAGCGCAATCCAGCGCAAAACATGCCCTTCCGCATACAGCAATGCTATCAACGGCACGATAACAAAAATGCGCGAGACAGTTAGCAAATTGGGCAAATTGGTAAACATCAAATAATCTCCTACCTCAGTCTACCTTAAACATCGTCATGAAAATAATCATAAATTTTCTTTGCAACATGCCCACTTATGCCTTCGACTGCCTTAAGGTCCGACAAACCAGCCTCTGAAACACCCCTAGAAGATCCAAATCGCATCAGCAGGGATTTTTTCCGTTTTGCCCCAATACCAGCGATCTCATCCAGTGGGGACATTGCGATAGAATTTTTACGTCGAGTCCGGTGTGCCCCAATGGCAAAACGATGAGCTTCATCACGAAGCCGCTGGCAATAATGCAACAATGGATCGCGAGACGGCATGATAAATGAAGCTTTTCCAAGCATGTGAAACTGTTCTCGTCCAGCATGTCGATCAGGTCCTTTAGAGATTGCAAGAAGAGGCACATCTTGAATGTCTAATTCGCCGAGAACGTCTTTCGCAGCTGACAATTGACCCTTCCCCCCATCTAGAATGACCAAATCAGGCCACTGCCCTGACCGTCTTTCCGGGTCATCTTTTAGGACGCGCGAGAACCTACGTTTCAGTACTTCTCGCATCATTTCATAATCGTCTCCACCACGACTTCTTTTTGAGCGACTTGTAGCAGCATTTTTTGAACGAATATTAAATTTGCGATATGCATTTTTGATAAATCCAGACGGACCGGCAACGACCATGCCGCCAACGGCGTTGTCACCTTGTATGTGACTATTATCGTATACCTCTACTCTATCTAGCCGTCCTTCCAAACCAAGTCTTTGACCTAACTCTTTGAGAAGCCTGATTTGTGATTCCTGCTCGGCTAAACGCCTAGCAAGTGCGTTACAAGCGTTTGTAAACGCATGCTCAACAAGCTTCTTTCTCCTTCCTCGGCTTGCAGTCCGGATACTGACCTTGTGGCCGGCTCTCAAAGAAATTGCCTCAGCGATCAATTTCTGTTCTGGCGCTTCAATACCAAGTACAATCGACTTCGGTGCCGGACTTTGTTCATAAAATTGTCCTAAGAATGCGGCCAAGACCTTCTCTGGTCGGTCGTTACGGTCGTGGCTTGGGAAATATGCCCTGTTACCGTAGTTGCGGCCACCTCGGAAAAAGAATATTTGTATGCAACAATGTCCACTCTCTTGTGCAACTGCTATTACATCGACGTCACCAAGACCAGAAATATTTATATCTTGATGAGCCTGAATCCGACTCAGAGCGCGAATACGGTCACGAATTTGGGCGGCCCTCTCGAAGTCACGAGCATCGCTGGCCGCTTGCATTCGCTCACCTAGAGCTTGCTGAACACGATGCGAACGCCCAGACAGAAAATCATAAGCCTGATCCACTAACGCCGCATATTCCTCTTTATTAATTTTGCCAACACAGGGTGCAGCACACCGCTTAATCTGATACTGGAGACACGGTCTAGTGCGCGTAGAGAAAATATGATCCGAACAATTGCGTAATAAAAATGCACGTTGGAGCGCTGAAATTGTCCTATTAACAGAGCCTGCAGAGGCAAATGGACCAAAATACCGACCAGCCCGATCATTGTTTCTTTTTCGGGCCCCACGATGCTTAACTACCCGCGCAAAATCATGCTCACCAGTTATCAAAATATATGGAAAAGACTTGTCATCCTTGAGCAGTACATTGTAACGCGGTCTCAACTTCTTTATCAGATTGGACTCCAATAACAACGCCTCAGCTTCGGTATGTGTAGTGATGAATTCCATAGAAACAGTTGCGGCCACCATGCGCTGAATTCTTGTGGGCATGCGCATAGGTTTAGTGTAAGCCGCCACTCGCTTTTTTAGGTTACGGGCCTTACCCACATAGAGTGCGTCACCATTTGGGTCTTGCATACGATAAACACCAGGCTTTCCTGGCAATGTTGCTAAGTTTGCCTTAATTACCTCAACACCACGCGCTAAATTTATAGACTGCCCCACAACTGTTTTTTGTTTTTGCATTTGTATTTTGCTGGCGCTCATTCCTCCGGCTTCCTATTGAGTATTTTCGGAACAGTTTTAGGGCGACCACAATTAAAAGTTTCAGGCAGCCACCTTCGACCCTAGCAACTTGGTGGTGCGAGTAATGCAAGCACTTTTTTCATTTGCGCCTATTATGTGGATAACTCTGTTGAAATCCTGTCCTCGACCAACCCAAGCATTGAAATCCCCTGCAAACTGCATTTTTGCACAAAATTTAGGCAAATAAAATAAGGCATTGTTTTATATCAATAAAAGACATTTTTGAAATAATATTTTCGTTAATACCTAACTGAAAAAAAATAAACACCGTGAGTCGTAGTTGTTAAAGGATGCTGTGTACAACTTCCAACTAAAAACTGAGCCGAAAAAGCCTTTCTTTGATAGGGACTTGTACAATCATACAGTTAAGACGCCTAAAAATTGAACCGGAAAAGTCAATAGTTTTGAATAGATCCAACCAAGGCACCCTCAAATACATAATTTAGTCGGGCCAGCTTTTTTAAAGTATCAAGTATACTTTTGACTGCAAAATAGATTCTCCTACTTAAAGGCTTGAATTCCACTTGCCGTATAAGCATCAATATTACAGCCTGCCATTAGTCAAGACATATTAATTTGCAAATCTATACTTTATTTTAGCTTGGAAAGCCTATTCTCAATTATTAAGAGAAACCGACTTGACATAGTCAAAATCAATTTCGAATCCAAAACCCGGCTTTTCATTCAAATGTACCATGCCATCAGGCATGGCTTTGGCACATTCAGAATAAAGCCTATGCTGAATCGGATGACGGTCATGCCCTCCATGCGATTCTGCACCGAATGCGGCTTCTCCGAATGCCGCAACCAAGTGTGCGTGTATTTGCGGAGCCGTATGTGGCGCAATTATAACGCCATTTTGCTCTGCATAATGCGCTACCCTCAAAGATTCGGTAAACCCAGCGTAGCGAGTGGAGTCAAACTGAACGTATCCTAGCGCTCCACTATCTATAAAGTCGCGTACAGTAAACCTACTCCATTCACGCTCACCATGTGCTAACGGTATTGGTGAAGCCTCAGCTAATCTTACGTAGTCAGCTGGTTGAAGGTACCAGTGCAACGGCTCTTCTAACCAGTAAATATCAAATGGCTCCACCGCCCTCGCGAATGCAATGCAATCTTGGACATTATACGGTGCGTTCATATCCAGCATTAGTTTAGTTTGAGGCCCTATCACTTCCCGTACCGCACGAATGCGTTCCAGTTCCCTTTTAATCCCCAAAGCGCCGGTCTTGAGTTTAACCGCACGATATCCTTTCTCCACAAATCCGGCGAATTCTTTTGCACAAGCGCCTAAAGATTCACCTTCAACATAATATCCGCCAGTAGAATATGTGAATACCTTTGTACGGGTACCTCCTAACAGCTTGAAGACTGGTTGGTTTGCGAATTTACCTTTTATATCCCACAACGCAATGTCTATACCACCAATCGCCGCCATTGCCTGTGGCCGCCGCTCTCGAGGAAGGGGCGCCGGCAGTCCATCCCATGAGCCAAGACCTCCAGGTCTTGGTGAGGTCGCAGAGAAAAGCTTTTCCCAAATCTCAATATGCCCGAGTGGGTCCATACCTAGAATACATTCCTTGAACTGCCGCGCTAATTCGCAGATCACATTCTGAGGTCCTCCTTGAACTTCACCGTAACCAACAATGCCTTCATCAGTATGTACTTCAAAAAGTGTCAATGCCGCCGATGCACTTATCTCATGCGCAGTCCAACTCGCCTGTTTGAGATTAACTTTCATTGGATGTGTAATAACTTCAGTGATTTTCATGCCGACTACCCCCCTAAACTTAAGCTGCGATTGATTTTGCAAAAGCCCAATCAAACTCAATACCAAGACCAGGTCTGTCATTTAAATAGACATATGAATCTACCACCTCTGCTCGTTCACGAAAAAGGTAATGCCATATAGGATCTCGTTCGGGATCTCCGTGTGTCTCCAACATGAATGAGGCTGATGGAAATGCAGAAACCACATGGGCATGTAACTCAGCGGCGTGATGAGGAACTATATAAACCCCATATTGTTCACAAATTTGAGCTATTCTTAAACATTCAGTCAAGCCCGAATAACGAGTTGAGTCAAACTGCACAAACGTTACACCTCCTCCATCAACAAAGTCACGAATTGTAAATCGTGTCATCTCACGTTCTCCATGAGCTAATTTAATGGGAACAGAGGTTGCAAGCTTCTTGTAGTCGCGCGGCTGAAGATACCAATGAAGGGGTTCCTCAATCCATGTTATGTTATTCTCAGCAACACGTTTTCCAAACTCAATGCAGGTGCGCAAATCATAGCAAGCATTCATGTCAAGCATAAGCTGAACATTTGGGCCAATAACATTGCGCACAGCAGCAATCCGCTCTAGATCATCTTCCATCGTTTCGAAACCCATTTTGCACTTTACTGCTTTATAACCTTTCGCAACGAAACCAGAAAATTCGTCAACGACGGAAAGCCTTTCTCGCCCCTGTCTGAAATAACCACCAGTAGAATAGCTAAGAATTGGGGACTTCGACCCACCAAGTATTTTCCAGACAGGCATACCTGCTTCCTTACCTTTGATATCCCAAAGCGCGATATCTATTGCAGCTATTGCGGCCGTTATTTGTGGACGAGCTGAGCGCGGCAAAGGATCCGGCAAGCCATCCTCTTGGTACGGCGCACGCGGTCGAGGACAGGCTAATTTAAAGAGGTATTCCCAGATGACCGTTGACTCAAGGGGATCCCAACCTTTAATCAACTCAATAAATTGTTCGATAAACTTACAAATATCCTTTTGAGGTGTCCCCTGTATTTTCGAGTAGCCAGTAATGCCCTGATCTGTTTCAATCTCAGTGATTATCGCGCGCACTCCGTTGCTCGCCTCTTGCGCCGTCCAATAAGGTTCTCTGATTGGGGCAAAAAGTGGATGGGTTTTAACTTTAGTAATTTTCATGTCGGCCTCCCATAGGGTTTAATGTCGAATATAACGACCTGTATCTCCACACACGAGGTCATTGCTTGGCGGTGCCTAATATCCAATTGATGAATTCTGTGAGATAGCTGGTTTTTTGAATCACGAGAGGATTAGTTTCGGCGCTTTTTTTGGCGCTTTCGGCTCTTGGGCAAAATATCGCGCGAGACAGATTTAATTTCAGCAGCAATATTTGGATCTATGGGCAGTGTATCGGCTGGCATATCGAGATCGTAAGCCTCAAGCCTAGAGATCTCATCCCGCAGCTGTGCCGCCTTTTCAAATTCCAGATCCGCTGCGAAAGCCTGCATTCTATTCTCAAGTTCGCTGATATAGCCTTTTAAATCCATCCCGATCAGATGAGCGTGTTCCGGGTCGCCCGTATCTACGGTCAAGTGATCTTTTTCATAAACACTATCTAGAATGTCGCCGATCTCTTTCCGCACACTCTCCGGTGTAATACCATATTTTTTATTATATGCTTCTTGCTTCTTGCGGCGCCGGTTTGTTTCACTAATGGCAGACTCCAGCGAATTAGTAATGGTATCAGCATAAAGGATCACGCGGCCGTCAATATTACGAGCGGCACGACCAATTGTCTGCACAAGCGACGTACGAGATCTTAAAAAACCTTCCTTATCTGCGTCCAAAATTGCGACCAGAGCGCATTCTGGAATGTCTAATCCTTCCCGCAAAAGATTTATACCAATAAGTATGTCAAAAATTCCGAGCCGAAGGTCACGGATAATCTCGATCCTCTCAAGGGTATCAACATCGGAATGGAGATACCTGACTTTGAGGCCTGCTTCGGTCATATATTCAGTAAGATCTTCTGCCATCCTTTTTGTTAGGGTCGTTACCAAGACACGCTGGTTCCGTTCAGCGCAACCTCTGCATTCAGCAAGTAGATCATCAACCTGCCTTTGGATGGGGCGGACAATGCAGACTGGATCAATCAAACCGGTCGGCCGCACCACCTGTTCGATTATCACACCATCCGTGCGCTCTAATTCCCACGGGCTAGGGGTAGCGGAGACGAAAATTGTTTGGGGGCGCATAGCGTCCCATTCTTCAAATTTTAAGGGCCGATTATCAACGCAAGAGGGCAAACGGAAGCCATATTCAGCAAGAGTAGATTTTCGATTATAATCACCACGAAACATTCCCCCTACTTGAGGTACTGTGACATGACACTCATCTACAATTAATATTGCATTGTCGGGTATATACTCAAAAAGTGTTGGGGGAGGCTCTCCAGGATTTCTACCTGTCAAATAACGCGAATAATTTTCAATTCCCGCACAGGACCCAGTTGCTTCTATCATTTCAAGATCAAAGATTGTGCGTTGCTCGAGTCTTTGTGCTTCTAAAAGCTTTGATAATCCGTGCAGCTGGTCCAGGCGGCCCTGAAGCTCGTTTTTAATACCCTTCATGGCTTGACTCAAGGTAGGCTTTGGCGTCACGTAATGACTGTTTGCATATATCCGAACCTTTTCTAGCGTATTAATCTTCTCTCCGGTCAGCGGATCAAATTCGTGGATACTTTCTATTTCATCACCAAAAAAACCAATACGCCAAGCACGATCTTCATAATGAGCCGGAAAAATCTCAATCGTATCACCTCGAACACGGAAAGTGCCTCTGTGGAAATTTCCATCATTACGTCGGTATTGCAGTGCCACAAACTCTTTCAATAAGTCACGAGGATTGATGTGTTGGCTAACTTGCAACGATACGACCATCTCCGAATAGCTCTCCACCGAGCCGATGCCGTAAATACATGACACTGATGCAACTATAATTACATCGTCTCGCTCCAAAAGAGCACGAGTTGCTGCGTGGCGCATACGATCAATTTGTTCGTTAATTGATGCATCCTTCTCAATATATGTATCCGAACGCGGGACATATGCTTCCGGCTGATAGTAATCATAGTAGGAGACAAAATATTCAACCGCATTATCGGGGAAAAATCCTTTCATCTCACCATAAAGTTGAGCTGCCAGCGTCTTATTTGGGGCCAGCATTATGGCGGGCCGCTGTAACTCCTGTATTACTTGTGCAACGGTAAAGGTTTTCCCGGAGCCGGTTACACCAAGCAAAACTTGATCGCGCTCACCAGCCCTCAAACCAGATGCCAATTCGTTAATCGCGTCCGGCTGATCACCTGCAGGCTTGAAATCACTCTTCAATGCAAATGGAATGCCGCCTTCGGACAACGGGCGTTTGTAGCGTTTTTCTGGATGCCACGAGACCAAAAAATCACCCGATTTTCGAATATTCTCAATATCTTCGCCCATCCCTACTTCATAAGGCCCCTAAAAAATGAATTACGATTCTCAACATTTTTACGCATAGAACTTTGATTACCGTTCACAATCTAAACTTTAAATTAATGAGTATAACAGCACGGTTTAACTTTTTGTTTCTAGTCTCAAATGACAACCGCACTACCATTACTCTTTAGTGCCACACTGGGGGTAGCGAATTTAAACATCAGCCTATTTTTTAACCAAAGACCAACTCCTAAAAATCCTCGGATTCTCCTCTCGAAGGTGTATTTGCCGGTCTGGAACTAGCGAGCGCTGGGCATGGTAACGCATAAAATCATCCTTCGATTCCAGATTAATCTCGCGGATTCTCCACATCGTTTCCCCCAGAATTGTATGGCCCCAAATCCAGTTTTCTACTGCGATAGAAGCTTTCATTCCAGGCTGGACTGATATGGCTTCACCGTAAAAAGAGGTGAGGTCCTCACAACACAGTTTCAACATAGGTCCACGTTCAAGGTCATTACGAGGAACTGGGGGATCCCCGCTCTCGATCATTGCTGCTAAGAAACGGGCAGCCTCTAAAATCTCGAGCTCGCTAACGCCAACCGTAGTTCGACGACGCTGGTTAACAGCCATTTCATACCAAGGCGCGAGATGATTAATCTCAGCTTCAAATGCCTTCATTAGATCGCTATCTTTTGAACGTGTTGAGATTGAACTAATTGGACAAAATTGGCCATTCATCCCAGCCTGCCTGTCTTTCGCTTCTCCGTCTGGCACTTCCTCCAGATAGTCCTCTAAGACCGGACCTCCATCGTGCTTAAGGAGATCAAGGACGGCAGAAATTACGCGATGCTGGAATTTGGGATCGTTTGGAACACCCAACGGTCGCCCTAACTCAAACGGCACCCAGAGAGCCCGTGGTGGCCGGATCTTTTCAGAATGTAATCGCACGAGACTTATCTGCAAGGTAGCAATTCCTTCCTGCTCGAAGTAATGTGAAAGCCCGCCAACGGCGCGCGTACATTTCGGTCATATCGGCACGAGGAAAAGAACATCGACATGATCGTTTTTTAACATCCGCGCTATTTCTAGTGCAGCAGGTTTAAGCTGTTCCGGTTCCGAACCACCTATCACTGAATAATGGAATGCCCCCACTGAACCAACAATACCCCTACTAACGAGCTCTTGAAGACGCTCAAGCGGAAAGCAAATATTTAGATCTTGCTGGAAACCCGTCCGATCAAAATTGACAGATGAATGTGACATCACAATATCATTTGGCTCAATATCACCTGGGATAACCCTATAATCTACTGCGCCACGCCAAAATAATTTTTCACCACGCCTCTGTATAGCAGCTGTAGATAACAACGAAATGCGGCATTGGGAGAGAGGTTTGTTTATCCTGACGAACGGTGTGTCTTCAAATTCAGGACAAGGTAATTCCTTGAGCATTTCTCTTTCGCCGGAAGGAATATCCTTTAAGCGTACCATGATAGTTTTCTTCTGAAATGCCGTTTCTCATTACTAGTTATCTTGTACGTCGTTATATCTGTGTCCACCATATTTTCCTATGCATAAACGTCACCCAGGGAGGCCTATTTTCGCGTGCCTTCTTCTGATGATCTCCGCAATGATGTGGGGAAGCAATATCACAATTGGCCGCAGCGTTTACGAGGATTTCCGACCAATTGCACTTACATTCTGGAGAAATTGTGCAGCCTTGCTGCTGATTGGGTTAATAGCTAGGCACCATTGGCACAACATTATACCGGCATTCCAAAGGCAAAAGTGGGTTGTTCTGTTGGGGAGCTTATTCGGTATTACCGGTTTTAATTGTTTATTATAGAGGGCAGTCCAATCTGCCACGGCTGTAAGCGCAGCACTTTCCTTATCACTAACGCCCGCTATCATTCCGGCGTTAGCCTTTGTAATCCTCAGGGAATCATTAAATGTGCGCCAGTGCTTTGGACTTGCATTATCTTTTATCGGCATAAGCATTATCATCACCCGTGGCAAATGGGATACAATGTCGGAGGTCACACTTAGCGTTGGTGATATTTTAATGTTAGCTGCAACTGTTTCTTGGTCGGTTTATTCAGTTTTGGTAAAAAAAAGAGATAAACAAACTCATCTCTTTGCTTTTTGACTGTTGTGTTGACTGTTGCCGTTGTTTTGCTCTTCCCGGTATACCTGTTTGAAAGTCTCTTCATCCAAACAATGCCAGTTACAGAAACATCATTGTATGTTGTTTTATATTTGGGCTTTTCCCCCACCGCACTGGCACTTATTCTGTTTAATAAAGCAGTTGACATTAGTAGGCCCCAACATCGCTGGGTACTTTCAGCACCTAGTGCCGATCTCTGCCGCACTTTGGGCGATAATTTTTTTAGACGAAACACTATAAGTCTACCATGGACTGGGAGGTCTGCTTATTACCATTGGGCTATATAGCGTTACCACTGCATCGAGATCAATTATGAAGCACTGATAGTAATACAAACATATATTGCCATAGGCACTTCGAGTGCGAGTAACGGCGCCCAATAGAATAAGACATATTTGGGTCAACGGTCCTCATTGCATAATTTGCATTCGGCCTTTGAACGAGAAAAATACCAATAAGTGCCATTGTACAATGATATTAACTTACCGTTTTAATACCTATACCTTATGCCAGAGTTTAAGGAACGTTGACTGTTAAACACAGTATTGCAATTGAAATGAAAATGATAGCGGCAGTGGCGAGAACACCAAGGTCGCGCAGAATCCTCCCCTTAGTTGAATGGGGCACCAAAAAAGTTCTTTGTCTATATGGAACCATGCTTCCAAACTCCTTTTAAGTTTAACAGTGTCACTACATAACAAAGAGATTGGGTCGGCTTCTGGGTGAAAATTGGACCGTTTTATGCTCAATTACGTCAAAAACAAGGCACGAGAGGACCCGAAAGTTTTAAGCAACGACAGAGACACTTGACACTTTAATAGAAATCGTAAAAGTGGACCGATGGTGACTGAAAATAAAGTAAGCATTCGTAATCTGCACAAATCCTTTGGAGCGAACCAAATCTTGAAAGGAGTAGATATCGAGGCGCAAAATGGCGAATCGTTAGTGCTCTTTGGAGAATCTGGAAGCGGCAAATCGGTACTAATGAAATGCATTCTTGGATTACTAGATATTAATGCCGGCAACATTTTGATAGATGGCAAAATCACTAATGGCCATGGCGCTGACAAGAAAACCCAGCATCTTAACAAGATAGGAATGTTGTTCCAACGCTCGGCACTCTTCGACAGCCTTTGTGTATGGGAAAATATTGTTTTTCGGCTTCTGCAGTCCAAAATCTGCAGCCGAAGTGAGGGCAAAAAACTCGCACTTCAAAAACTAGCCTTAGTTCAAATGGGAAGAAGCGTGGCAGATCTTATGCCAGCGGAGTTGTCAGGTGGCATGCAAAAGCGTGTCGGCCTCGCACGCGCTATGGCAGGTGACCCGAAAATCTTGTTACTCGATGAGCCCACGGCAGGCCTTGACCCCATTTTAAGTAATGGAATTAGCGAATTGATCTCAAATATCACTAAGGAACTCGATACAACAGTAATCTCAATTACCAATGATATCGATAGCGCACGCGTAATCTCAAACAAAGCTGCTATGCTCAAAAATGGACAGATTAGTTGGCAAGGACCTACTAAATTAATTGAAAAATCTGATAACCCGCATGTGCAAAAATATATCAAAAGCTGGGTTGAAGAACGTTCCCTCCGAAAAAAGACAAAGAAAAAGTCTCCACGTAGCCGTCGATCTTAGCCCGCCGCTGCGCAATGCATTACAATGATGCCCCCAGCAATCACAATGGAAGCTATGATTCGCCTAGTGCCAAATCTTTCCTTCATAAAGCATGTGCCGATAAGTGCCGTGAAAACCACGCTCGTCTCTCGAAGCGCTACCACACGTCCGATTTGCGTAATGCTAAGAGCCCATAACACTATACCAAAATTCAAAAATGCGGCGATACCACAGGAAATGCCAATCTTCCATTCCGCTAAAAGAAGTCCCACTAAATGATTACCGCGGCGAAAATAAGCAAGCACAAACATGGTCTGGGCATCAAATAAAAAAATCCATTCAATGAATGCAAACCGGGCTTCAGGAAGGCGTATCGCGATTGTGTCGGCAATGGTATATACTCAGTGCAATCCCCGCGACACCGGACAGAACAAGCGGCCATATTCGTTTTCGAGAAAATGTGCCGGGCCCAAACACGAAAATTAACAAACCAAGGCAAATAACGATAATGCTGCCTATTTGCTGCAAGTTAGGCACTTCCCCAATAATAGGAATAGCCAGTAAAGTTGTGATCAATGGTGCTATGCCCCTGGTAGTTGGGTATACCTGAATAAGATCACATTCCTCTTACATTGCAACCAAGGCAATCTTATAGATCAAATGACAGAAAGCATGAACGAAAATTAATTGCCAAATTTCTAATAGGGGTAAAGGGAAAAGAATTATTCCGGGAATGGAAACGATGAGCCCGGAGCCATATATCAATGTGGCCATTGCCACTTTATCTGTTGCTCTTTTGATAAAAGCATTCCAGATTGCATGCATCACGGCGGCTGCAAGAATTAGAAAAGTAACAGCAACAGTCATCTAATAATTAAGGTAAGAGGTTTATGGCAAGCCACTGATATAATTTCCACTTGCTATAACCACGACCCGTACCAGCAAATTTTACCTTCGCCATATTGTGAATGATTTGAGAATGATATTCTAATGCTGCAGGATCCATATCTGCTTTTGGAGGACGCTCATGATGGAAATTATTGTAACAATCCTCCCCTCTAACAAGCAGCGCCGTGTCTTCAATTCCTCCGACCTGCCTCACGTGGGGCGGTAAGTAGCGAACGGCAAGGCCTATTCTCCTCTCGTT
Organism: Pseudomonadota bacterium; assembly: GCA_036339585.1. Lineage (NCBI taxonomy): Bacteria > Pseudomonadati > Pseudomonadota > Pseudomonadota bacterium. Next base: position 32,775 of record JAYZAS010000017.1, on the reverse strand, counting down.
GGTCCAATTCGGTGATGAACTATGCACCAATGCAACATGGTGAAGCGACATCTCCCCTGCTTCCAAGACAAGATCAATTCCATCAGTGTCGTCTGGATCTTCGACTAACCTCTGCCCGCGACTTAAGAGATTATCCTCTGCAAAAGTATCCTCATGGTCTAACTGAGGCCATTTGTGTGAACCTGGAATGACGCGCATTGGTCCCGTCTCAATAGAAAAACATTATAACGCTATCCAGGCAGTAACAATATCTGGAGAGTCCATACCCCAATACGTAGAATCCTGATGCCATGTGACATGCCCAGGATGATGCGCTTCTTTTATAAAAAAAGTCGAGTTCCAACAGAGTATATCAGGCCCCATTTACATCCTCCACGGAGTCAAGAACTGTTGGCAAGGTTACTAAATCATTTATCCATGTTAAAACTAGGTGCATTTTTGTTTTAATTTTTTGCCGTATGTTCTTATCGTTCTTCGCCTCAAAATCCTCAAGCTTTGTTCTAAAAGATCTGGCCTGACACTTATTCATAACTTGGACGGGAAAATGAAATCCGTCAGAAGCGTAAGATGCCACTTCCTCTTCAGTCAATATTTTACCCATATATTCCTCCCATTCACGTCTTATAACATTAAGGTGCGATAGGCATCCATGGTCAAACACTCACAAATAGCGTTGAATAGCGAACGTCATCAGCGTATCGTTAGACTTATTAAAATAGTAATTCGGTTCGGAGGCCTGTCATGTCCCTTCTCGCTGAGCGCTTAAAGCGCATCAAGCCATCCCCAACAATCGCGATCAACACAAAGGCAAACGATCTCAAACGCGCAGGTAATGACGTGGTAAGCCTTGCCGCTGGGGAACCTGACTTTGATACTCCTATGCATGTCGTAGATGCGGCAATTGACGCCATGCGACGCGGTGAAACAAAATATCCACCACCAGCTGGCATTCCTGAGCTTCGCGAGGCCATAGTATCTAAGTTCAAACGGGACAATAATCTTGAATATAGTATTGATGAAGTTTGTGTGACGGTTGGTGGTAAACAGGTTATTTTCAATGCGATGATGGCGACGCTATCAGCTGGAGACGAGGTGATAATCCCCGCGCCATATTGGGTGAGTTATACCGATATTGTTCTGCTTTGCGACGGTGAACCGATAATTGTGAATTGCGGTCTTGCGGAGAATTTCAAGCTAACACCAGAGAAATTAGAAGCAGCGATAACACCTAGGACCAAATGGTTTTTTTTAAATAGCCCCTCTAACCCAACAGGTGTGGCGTATTCTTCTGCTGACTACAAGGCGTTGGCTGAGGTGCTAGAGAAACACCCACATGTTTCCATATTTGTAGACGATGTATACGAGCATATTATTTATGACGGCTTTAATTTTGTTACTTTTGCAGAAGCAGCCCCTCAGCTTAAAGAGAGGACGCTGACCCTCAATGCCTGCTCAAAAGGCTACAGCATGACAGGGTGGAGAGTTGGTTTCGCGGGTGGACCGATGGAGTTGATAAAAAAAATGAACATGGTTCAAAGTCAAGCCTGCACGGGCACCAGTATCATTAGTCAATGGGCCGCTGTCGCTGCATTGGAAGGCGATCAATCTTTCCTAAAAGAATGGGTCCAGACATTTCAAAAACGGCGTGATATTTGCGTCTCTATGCTCAACCAGACGAATGGATTAGAGTGTCCCACTCCCGAAGGGGCTTTCTATGTATATCCTTGCATTGCTGGATGCCTGGGAAAACAAACACCTGCCGGACAAATAATAAAAACCGATGAAGACTTTTGTAATTATATTTTAGAAACAGAAGGCGTGGGCATCGTGCACGGCGCAGCATTTGGACTTGAACCTTTCTTTCGTCTGTCATATGCCGCCGCAACAGATGTGGTTCAAGATTGCTGTGCACGGATCCAACGGGCATGCGCAGCATTAGTGTAATAAAATTTTTAAATTTCCTTTCTTTAGCACATCAAAAGGCCCGAGATCGTTTTTCACGTGACTGATAAGAAAAACTAAATAAGATATCAGCCCAAAAATATGGATATGCTTTGACAAATATCTTTCGGTATGACTGAGCTTTAATAATGCTACTGTAAAAAGCCATGCACCTTACAGTGCAAAAATATAACGAAGAGGATCAAACATTGGATATCTCCGCCACCGCTAATGAACTTATCGCCGCCCGTAAATCCGACACAATTATGCAAATCGAGGAATTTCCAAAAAATCTTGCCGACGCCTACGCAATTCAACGTGCCGTAGCTAAGGACTATGGCGAAGCTTTAACGGGTTGGAAAGCTGCTTTTACTGCGGCGCCAGCAATGGAGATGATGAAAACTGATGAGCCCGCTTATGGGCCCCTCTTTGAGGGTTCAACTTTTATCTCCGGAGATACCTTAAAATCGCCCGACCACTGTTTGCGCCGAATTGAATGTGAGTACGCTTTTAAACTAGCCGCCGACTTCGGGCCTCGCGACGAGAAATATTCTCTAGATGAGATTATCTCTGGCGTGGCATCGCTCCATCCAGCTATTGAGGTTGTACATGTGCGTGTTAATGGTGCATTTGACATAGGCGCACGGGCCGTTGTCGCCGATCATTGCGGTAATTATGCATTTGTGGCTGGCGCTGGAACATCGGAGTGGCACTCTCTCGACATAATAAATCAACCGGTGACACTCAGCGTCAATGATGAACAAGCCGCGATAGGGGGGGGCAAGAATGTGTTGGGCAATCCACTTAAGTCCCTCGTCTGGACAATTAATCGACTTTGCGTTGACGGCTACACTGTGACAGAAGGCCAATATGTAACAACTGGAAGTTGCACAGGGATGCATCCAGTACCACAATCTTGTGAGCTAATTGCTGATTTCGGACCGCTTGGACAATGCGAGTTAAACTGCAAAGCACAATGAGAATAACACTTCTTTCCATCATAATGATTTTCACATTTCTTGGAGTGCGGGTAGCCGCACAGCAAGAAGACAAACCACACGAGGGTGGCTGGGATGAAATGATGGGCCGCAGTGAGATGTCCCGAGAGCTTGGCGATTGGATGTCTACAGTCGGATACCTTGAACATGCAAGGGAAAGGGCCTCCGACGGACTACCTATGGCAGTGACAAACCTCCAATTAGCTGAGGCCCTAGCTTTTAGTGGTTTGCTGGATGAGGCCGGAAATGCAGCAAGAAAAGGTCTCAATACAGGCACTTTGCTCGATCCCTTACCGCAAGTTCGCGGCCAATTACTCGAAGTGCTTGCTTATGCTCTTCACAACAAGGAGGGCAAAGCCGGTGAAATACAAACACTGGTGAATGAGGCTATAAAAATTCGAGAAAACAGCAATTCCCCCTTTGTGCCGCGCAGTCATGACTTCGGCTTGCGTCATACGACAACAGGATTTCTATTTGGAGCAAATATCTCAGAATTTCATCGCACAAGCTTAAGAAAAATCAAAACCGACATGCCGCACGTCAAAGGGAAGTATGCCAAATGGCTTGGTGAAAGTGCTGTTTCCGCTGAAATCTTAATATACCCCAAACAAAAAGAAGCACTTCGCCAACTGTTTGATCAAATACGCTTGATGATTGTACAACGCTACCGCGATGCACGTCGTCAGAGCAGAGGCACTTATAGCGTCGCAAAAACACATGGCTTAAAGGGTCTCCAAGCACAATGGTTAGTGAATGATCCTAAGAATAGAACTGAACTTTGGACCGGACTATATTTGCTAGAGAAAAATAACTTCATAATTCAGATAAATGCGCGTGCCCAAGCGAAAGAACTAGAGAACGCGTCACAGCTTGTGGATAAATTTGTACGAGCTTTCAAATGGGCTAAGCCTTTTAAGGATTAGTTTTTTATTAAACGGCATAGAAATTTGTGGAATGCTTTTATTCAATTACAACGCATATTCTTTTAATATTGTGGCGGAGGATAGAACCTCGGAACCCTATACACAAACAGCTGAGTTATGGAAAAGAATTGAGCCGTGTTAAAGGCTAGCATACATTTTTGACTTGAGGCAGAGTAGTGAGACAACCACGCTGAGAAAATCAAGAAATGAAAATTAGGATTAGAGGAGGACTTCGTTATGGTTGACGCGATTAAAGCTGCTGACATCCTTATTACCGCGCACCTTCGGAATGAACTACTAGAAGATATCCCAGACGATTGCAAAGCACAGACACCGGACGAGGCGATAGAAGTACAGCTTGCAATTATGAACCACGATAAGGTGACTCATAATGGATGGAAAGTGGCTCTAACAAATAAGGAACTGCAGGAAAAAGCAGGGGTCACTGAACCTGCCTATGGACCAATTTTTGAAGAGTTTGTTTTTGATAATGGTCATATTTTTTCCGACGGCCAACCCACCATAGGTGGCATTGAGTGTGAATTCGCGGTAATTCTCAAAGAAGATCTTCCAGCCTCTGGCGCACCTTATACAACAGCACAAGCTGCGGAAGCAGTGGGCAGTGTCCATCCGGCCATTGAGATTACGGGCATGAGGTTCAAGACAAGAAGCAATCTTGGAAGGCCGGGCTCGACAATGGATTTCGCTGGTAATTTTGCCTTCGTATTTGCCGAGGGAAGCGCAGACTGGCAGCGCTTTGATTTGCCCAGTCACAAAGTCCAACACATAGTTGATGGTGAATTAATAAAAGAGTCTACTGGTGCTTGGGTACTAGATAATCCATTAAACTCAATATCGTTTCTCGCAAATAAACTTGCTAATCGTGGCATTGACTTGAAAGCCGGAGAGTGGATAAGCACTGGCGCTGCCACAGGGCCAATACCAATTGGCGCCGGCTCAAAGGTCGAGGCTAACTTTGGCGAACTTGGAAGCTGTTCTTGCATAATGCCAAACGTATAGTACGAAACTTTTTTGACTGTGTTCGTAAAAATTAGATCAGAAATATGGATTTCTTAAATTCCGCGCCCAGAAAGAGCAAATGCAGAAGCGTTAATTGTCTGATGCAATATTCTCAACCCCTTTAGATTATATAATGAGACAAGTATATTGGCTGAGCTAGAACATTGATGGTGTAGTTTTGCACAACACCAAGGAGAGGAAAATGCCGGGAGAAGTCATCAAGTCCGATATTGAATGGCGCAAACAACTGACTCCAGAGCAATATCACATCACTCGGGAGGCAGGCACTGAGAGGGCTTTTACGGGTGAATATTATGATTGTACCATCGACGGCACGTACGAATGCGTTTGTTGCGGACAGGACTTGTTCAGTTCAAAAGCCAAGTTCAACTCTGGGACCGGTTGGCCAAGTTTTTCCCAACCAATAAAAGAGGATAGTATTACCGAACGACAGGACATCAGCCATTCAATGGTACGCACGGAAGTAATGTGCTCTCGCTGCAATGGGCATCTCGGGCACGTATTTTCTGATGGACCTCATCCAACTGGCCTACGTTACTGCATTAACTCGGCGTCTTTAAAACTAAACCCTAAGTAAGGAAAGTGCCGTTTTCAATATTAAAAACGTATAATTGATGCCGTTTCGAGCCTCTACCCTTCATTAGACCATTGTGAAATAACCTTGTATACCGCTCGAGTTAGAACAGTAAGATCATTTGGTTCAATTATAAGGGGAGGCATCAGATAAACAAAATCTCCGAAAGGTCTAACCCACACCCCCTCCAATGTAAATTGCTTGCGCATGGCAGCTAAATCAGGCACGCGGTCTAGCTGAACAACGCCAATGGCGCCTTTTACGCGGACATCAATCACCCCGTTAAGTCTGGCGCATTCATGGAGTTCTTCCGATAGTTGGGTTTGTATTAAATCGACCTGTGCCAATCGATCCTCACTTTCAAACAAATCCAGCGAGGCGTTTGCTGCGGCACAGCCCAATGCATGCCCAGTATAAGTAGGACCGTGCATAAATGCTTTACCTGAGTCCTCTGATAAGAATGCTTCGTAGACCCGATCATTAGCAACAGTTGCCGCTAACGGCATTGTACCGCCGGTGAGCGCCTTAGATAATGTAATGATATCTGGAGTAATGCCTGCTTGTTCGCAGGCAAACATGCTACCGGTGCGCCCAAAGCCTGTCGCAATTTCGTCAAGGATCAGCAGTAAATCATAGCGATGGCAAAGTTTGCTTACACGCCGTAATATTTCGGGTGAATGAAATTTCATGCCACCTGCCGCTTGCACTAACGGTTCTAAGAGTACTGCTGCAAGGCGGACTGATTCATCGGCGAGAAAGGACTCAAAATCTTCAAATTCTTCATCAGTTCTCGGTAAAGGCATCACGAACTGCTCGGGTAATACCCCCTTGAACATCGAATGCATCCCCTCTTCGGGGTCGCAAACCGACATCGCTGTCATAGTATCGCCGTGATAACCGTTAAGAAAACTAACAAATTTAGCCCGCCCGCGCTGACCACGATTAAGCCAATATTGCACGGCCATTTTCATCGCGACCTCAATAGAAACTGACCCTGACTCAGAATAGAAAACATGACCGAGATCACCAGGTAGTATATTAGCTAAGCGCTCTGACAGCCGAGCAACCGGCTCGTGAATAAAACCTCCGAGCATGACATGCGGTAATTTCTCAAGTTGCGATGCAACGGCCTGACGAATATGAGGATGCGAATAGCCGTGGCACGCCGTCCACCAAGATGCAGTGCCGTCAATTAAACTAGTGCCATCAGCTAGCTCAATCCGAACTCCGCTCGCACGAACCGCTGCTTCCGGATTTGTTTGTGTTTGCATCTGAGCGTACGGTAACCACAAATGAGGATATCCATCCCTCGCCCAGTCTGGCCAAGCATTATCCATCACAAAATAATCACTCGTTCAGTGGCATCTCTAGAGGACAAATACCTAGGCGCGCGAATAGAGCATCATCCTCATCAACTTCGGGATTAGACGTAGTCAAAAGCTTTTCACCACAAAAAATTGAATTCGCCCCAGCCATAAAACATAAGGCTTGAGCTTCACAACTCATGCTTTCACGTCCAGCAGAAAGACGCACAAAACTTTTAGGCATCAAGATACGCGCTACTGCTATGGTTCTAATGAACTCCAGCACATCAAAGTCTTCGTTGTTGTCAAGTGGTGTTCCCTCCACCTTCACCAACATGTTTATTGGAACACTCTCGGGGTGCTGTTTCATGTTTGCAAGTGTCATCAACATGCCTGCTCGATCTTCTCGTTCCTCGCCAAGACCAACTATACCGCCAGAACAGACATTCATGCCGGAATTTCGAACATGGTCTATGGTATCAAGCCTATCTTGGTAGGTACGACTTGTAATTATTTCTGAGTAAAATTCTTCTGATGTATCAACATTATGATTATAATAATCAAGACCAGCTTCGGAAAGTCGAGAGGCCTGCTCTTTAGTTAGCATTCCAAGTGTCATGCAGCTTTCCATTCCAAGATCTTTTACACCTTTTATCATGGCAATTATCTTATCGAGATCACGATCCTTCGGATTACGCCACGCCGCCCCCATACAAAACCGTGAGGCACCAGTATCTTTTGCAGCCCTAGCTTCGGCTAGCACTGCTTCCACTTCTAGTAATTTTTCGGCCGATAATTCCGTATGATAGTGTGCACTTTGCGGACAGTACTTGCAATCCTCTGGGCAACCGCCAGTTTTGATTGATAGCAAACGACTTTTCTGCACGTGGTTAGGGTTGAAATGCCGACGATGGACTGTTTGAGCTTCAAATAGAAGATCATTAAAGCTGAGTGCAAAAAGCTCCATTATTTCTCTACGGCGCCAGTTATGGCGTAATCCATCATTTTCAGTGAAAGCGACGGGATCTATTTCAGCTAAACTCATTCAAAATACTTTCAATTCCAGATACTATAAATGTGCATATTCATTAACCGCAAGGATAAAGTCAAATAACTGTTCGAGACCTCATTGAGAGACGCATACTCGTGCAGGGCTTTAGACAGAATAAAGGAGATTGATTTGAATTCACTCGATCAGTTTTGCCAAGGAAAACTCGACGACATGGAGGCAAAAAAATTACGCCGCATCCTCGTCGAAACCGATCGCCATGGTCCGGCAAAAACACGGCGCACAGGAAAAGATATGGTTTCATTTTCTTGTAATGACTACCTGGATCTATCGCATCATCCAAAAGTTCTTTCTGCGGCTAATTCAGCACTATATCGTTATGGGGCAGGATCTGGAGCATCACGTTTAGTAACTGGCAACACTCCGCTTTACGCAAAACTAGAAGCTAAGCTCGCAAACTTTAAGGGAAGTGAGGATGCCATTGTTTTCGGTAGCGGGTACTTAACAAATCTTGGCGCAATCCCTTGCCTTGTTGGACGCGATGATCTCATAATCGCCGATGAACTCTGCCATGCATGTTTATATGCTGGGGCGCACTTAAGCAGATCAACCTTTAAAACTTTTCACCATAACGATGTCAATCAATTGACAGCAATACTTGAAATATCGCGAAGTCAGTATCCAAAATGTATGATTCTTGTCGATGGGGTGTACAGTATGGACGGTGACCGAGCGCCGGTTAAAGAAATTGCATCATTAGCTGAGAAGTACGATGCCTGGCTATTAATCGACGATGCTCATGGGCTCGGCGTTGTTGCAGAAGGCAAAGGCAGTTCCTACGTTGATGGAAATCGAATTCCGGTGCCCTTGCAAATGGGCACTCTATCGAAGGCGATTGGTGGTTACGGGGGTTATCTATGTGCCTCTAAACCTGTAATCGACTTCATCAAAACCCGTGCACGCAGCTTTATCTATACCACAGGTCTACCACCCGCAACATTAGCCGCTGCGATTGCCTCTCTTGAGTTAATTTCTACGGACAAAGAATTGGTGAAAAAACCTATGATGCATGCCAAACTATTTTCTAATACCCTCGGCCTATCAGAGCCTGAAAGCTGTATTGTGCCAGTGATCCTTGGTTCCGCAGAAAAGGCGCTCGAAGCTAGCTCAGCACTTGAAAACGAAGGGTATATTGTCACGCCAATTCGCCCCCCGACCGTCGCAGAGGGTACATCTAGGCTACGTATTACTTTTACTGCCGAGCACAAAGAGGCCGATGTGCGTCAGCTTGCTAATTTGTTACGACCTTTTCTACCTGAAAAGCCTATTAATCCTTTCAAGGTTAGCTCATGAAGAAACTCTTTATAACTGCTACAGGCACTGAAATCGGGAAGACGGTTGTCACTACAACGCTCGCTTGGCAGGCTCGGAAAAAAGGTAAATCGGTTCGTGTATTAAAGCCAGTGATTAGCGGTTTTGATGAGAAAACATGCAACCAAAGTGATACAACGCAAATTTTGCAATGCCTTGAGATTGAACAAACAAATGCCGCGATAGAGTCGATTTCGCCATGGCGGTTTAAAGCACCACTTTCTCCAGACATGGCAGCAGCACGAGAAGGTATGCGCCTAGACTTCGAATCTATTGTAGAGTTTTGTCGGGAAGCAGAAGCCGGGTCGGACGATCTCCTGCTAATCGAGGGTGTAGGGGGATTGATGGTACCCCTGACAGATTCCAAGACTGTCCTAGACTGGATCCAAGCGTTGAAATACCCCGTTATAATGGTTGCCGGTTCATACCTTGGGACAATCAGTCATACGCTAACCACTGTAGAGACTGCACAAAAGTTCGGGTTGAATGTCGCTTCCATAGTGATCAGCGAGTCAGAATATAGCCCGGTCCCTATCCACGAAACAGCTAATTCTATAAAACGGTTTCTGACCAATATTCCTATATTAGAGTTACCGCGCCTTGCCCCCAGCTCAACACCGTGGCAAAAAGCACCTGAATTGACAATTAAAAACTCCGTAACTTAAAAATATATCGCACTACTAGAAATTTAATCTGACATGGGAGAAAGGCGATGGAAGTTATTCCCTCTGGCGGCGCTCACGGCGCTGAGATAATCGGTGTTGACCTTAGTCGGCCGCTTGACGACAACACTTTCGATTCAATACTAAATGCTTTTCACACCCATTCAGTCATTGTTTTTCGGAATCAGGACATTTCGGAGGAGGATCACATCCGGTTTTCCCAACGTATTGGCGAAATAGACAATGATATCTATGGCCACTTTTCTCATCCGAATCACGGCGAGATCGTTATAATTTCTAATGTCCTCGACGAAGACGGCAAACCGATCGGCGTGTCCGATGCGGGTAAATTTTGGCATACTGATCTCGCATACACCAAAACACCGAGCCGGGCATCACTTCTCTATTCCTTTGAAGTGCCTATTTCAGATGACGGAACCGTGCTCGGCGATACATTGTTCTCCAACACAGCTGCAGCCTACGACGAGCTGCCCGATGACATCAAAAGCCGCATTGATGGTAAATCAATCATCAATCGACATGCCTACGCCTATTTCAAATCTGGCCAAGGAGAGCAATTTGCGAAATCAGCAGAAGCTCTCAACGACGTTGAACACCCACTAGTAATCAAGCATCCCTTTACCGGACGGAAAATTTTATTTTGCAATGAAGCCATGACTGTCCGCATAAATGATCTGCCAACAGAGGAAAGCGAGCATTTGCTGGGCTTTCTGGTTGAGTGGGTAAAAAAACCAAGCTTTGTCTACCGACATAAATGGCAGGTGGGCGATTTATTAATATGGGATAATTTCCCAACACAACATTTTGTTGAACACAACTTCGAGCTACCACTGCGACGCAGGATGCAGCGAATCACAGTGCGCGGTACAGTCCCAGTATCGGCCTAATCTACTTTGAAGGCTTGTCATTACAATAACCTCCTATCACTCCCTTGGCTCTAAGTTGATCTGTATAAGCTTGGGAGTAACCCAGTTCGCTTAGTATTTCATCATTGTGCTCCCCCAAATGTGGGCTGTGGGTAAGCGGATGACCATCTTCGGGCAGAGGTTGCCCGGCAATTGTCGCCATGGGTAACATACCAAGGGTGTCATTCTTAACCCAATGCACTGCCCTCATTGCCTTGACCTGTGGATCTTTAAACAGATCATTGTGGGTGTGCACTTTTGCGTTCAATACATCGATCCCATCCAGAGCCTCATTCCATTCATCACAAGTCTTCGTTTGTATGATGGGGCGAATCTCTTCTAAAAGTTTCTCCCGGTGGGTAACCCGATCGAGCGCATTGGCAAAGCGTGGATCATCTATCCATTCTTCTTTTTCAATCAGTTCACAAAATGCTTTAAAATGGGGATCCCGACGCGCATTGATGCTCATAAAGCCGTCTTTGGTCTTGAAACATCCAACCGGCATGCCGATCGGTTCTGCATCGCCTTCTTGAAGGTAAGACTCCATCATTGCCGCCTCCTGGAAAGTTAATGATGCCTCGAGCAGACTAGTTCGAATATGCTTTCCACTACCTCTAATGGCCTGTCTGTAGAGCGCGGCTGCTACTGCCTGAAAACAATAGAGCCCAGCGCCGAAATCAATAGTCAACATGTCCATCCGTTGGGGGGTACCGTTATAGTCACGATTGATCGACATCATACCGGTGTATGCCTGCATCACAGAATCTGTAGCTGGCAAATTACGGCGCGGGCCCTCATGGCCAAACCCTGTGACCGATAGATACACGACTGATGGATTCATCTTAGAAACGCTAGCATAATCAAGACCGAATTTGTCAATTTTACCAACACGGTAGTTCTGCAGAACAACGTTGCATTGGGCAGCAATTTTTTTTGCGATCTTCAAGCCCTCATCTTTCTTAAGATTGAGACCTAATGATCTTTTGCCGCGGTGCACAACGACTGAATGCGCAGTCTGGTCCCCCTTATGCTTACCAAGCTGACGGCTCCAGCAACCGGTTCCAGGCGGCTCTACTTTAATTACACTAGCGCCATTACGCGCCAACATCATTCCGCAATAAGGAGCCGCTACACCTTGACTAAGATCAAGTACTTTTACGCCGTTGAAAGGGAGATCATCGTCCATCCATTGTCCTCAGGAGTTATTCAATAGCCACCAATATAAATTTAACAGTCAAGTAGAGAACAGACATGCGACCCACACTGTTCTGCGTTCTCCTCAAAACTAGTATATGATCGATCAAATTAGTCTAAAAAAAACGCACACGATAGTAATTAAATGAAATTTACGCGTATTTATATTTAGCGTAACTGATTATATATCTTGAAAGGTACAGGGGCTCGGCTGGTGCTTTTCCTTATGACATGTGAATTTGGAATTAAGAAACGTTGTTATGGTCAAAAAGCTTTATGCCCGACAAATTAGAACAATACTGGGAAGATAGTGTTACCGTTACAGATAGGCCTTTGCCAACTAGCTTGTTAGATAAGATTCTGAGATTAAGGGATAAAATAGTAGAAGATGCTAAAGGATTGACTGAAAGCAACGAATTCTACGATCTTGAACAAACACACTCGTCACATAAGCCCAGGGTTAGGCGTCTTAAATCACCATTCACGTGTTGGGCTGTTTTCAATGAATGCCTGCGCAGTGACATCGCCCTAAACCCAGTAGAGCAAATTATTGGTCCCAATATTAGGCCCTAGAATAAAAAAATGAATATGAAAGCGCCGGGGTACGGTGCGGCAGTTGAATGACATTCTGACTGGGCATTCTATCAACACACTAACGATACAGGCCTAGCATTGGGTGTCTATCTTGATGACGTTGATGAAGATAATGGGCCTAAGATGGTATTTCCCGGCTCCCACAAGGCTGGCGTAATCGATCATCACAGTGAGGGGTATTTCTGTGGAGCGATCGATCCAATTAAAACACCAATGGCTTTTTCATAAGCTGTACCCCTGACAGGAGCGGCCGGCCCGTTAACGCTCCATCATGTACGCTCTGGGCACGGATCGGCTTCGAACGCTTCTACGAAACCACGCCGGTTATTGATCCAAGGCTATTTTTCTGCCGACGCATGGCCGCTGAATGGCATTCGTGATGGGCAAGGTATAGATAACTTTGATGCCTTAATTGTTCGCGGTGTCTCCACATTGGAACCAAGACTTGCAAATATTCCCGTGAAAATGCTTTCCATTAGCACTCCATCAAGGTTCTATCTATGAGAATCAGCAAACACTCAAGACTCGATGTTTTGGACCTATGGGCTCTGACAAGCGGGCAACCAAATAACCTTATGTTTAAACTGATATCTCACGTGCGCGAGTGTCCCGCTTTGAGAACATGGCACCGAGCAAAAATCCCCCGGTGCAAACTAACAGGCCATAGATGTTAACGCCAAGATCATCTGCGTATTTGCCTGCCCCTATGTCAAGAGCTGCAGGGAAAACTTGGATATTGAATGCGCTCTCCAGCGTCAGTAACACCCCGAAGAACAAACCTGGCCAAAAGGCCAGATGAAAACTTAGTTTTCCAGCCGTTCTAATCCATGACAGAAGAAATATTGGTGCCAATCCCATTACCATAGTTCCACTTATTGTAGTTGCAGCAATGACTGCAGGCCCCAAAGAATCTCCGAGGTAGATGCTTAGTAGCGGCAAATTTCCTAAAAAGGCAAGCGCCAGCATCAGGCGCCGACCAAGCGCCGAATGTTTATCCGTTGGATGTTCTTGGTTATTTGTCCAATCTCGCGCCCCTAATTTCGCCGTTGATGCGAACGTTGAATCAAGCGTCGAGCCGGCACTCGTCAACATAATGGCATTAAACACCAGAAGCATCGGAAGACCGAATACGCCTGGCACCACAACAACTGCCACACCATCTAGGCCTTGGGACAGTGCGTAAAGTCCAATTATAGAGAAAAGTAAAATGAAGCTACCAGCTACTAAGCCCGCTAAGAAAAAGCCTTTAACCATGCGTTTTGGGCTAGTGATAAAAGCACGATCAGTCATCACGGGATCATGAAACCCGTAGCTGAATGCTTGAACAAGGGCGAGACACAAAAAGGTCGACCCTGCAAGCATAGTTGAATTGTTAACCCTTGGTGGCCCAGCTGCAAATAGACCCGGCCCAAGCGTTGAAAGCACAACAACCAGCAATACCGCAGCCAATAGCATCTGCGCGCCATCAGTAACCAGACTTGAACGCAAACCTCCTCGCCAAGAATAAAATAGAGTGAAACCTGTGATAACTATGACTGCAATCCAATACCCGCTACTGCCTTCAATGCCAAAATAAAGTGCGCCAACCTTTGTATTTGACCAAATTTCATTGATAAGCCGAATTGCTATAGCTACCATAAAGAGTTTGGTGCAGGTTCGGCCGTATTTGTGTATTAAGAAGCTGGGTAGAGACTCCCAGCCACCTCGAGTACGAATAAAATAGATTGTAACGCCGACAATAATAAAACAAAGGTAATAAGCAGAGTATCCTATTGCCCCAATCCACCCATAAGCAGCGCTTAAATCAGCAACATTTGTGATAGACTTTGCGAAAATCCAGGAAATTGCAGCACTTGCTGTTAGTAGCACTAAACTCGGTTCGGTACCGCCTTTGCTACTACCGCTAAAAAATTGAGTGCTTGTAATTCCCCTTGGCATTACCAGCCAAATTAGAAGCCCGTAACTAAGCAAAATCAGCCACGGGGCAATCAATAGAACGTCCATCATGATTTCACACTCCGCCTAGCAGCAACATGATGGCAGGGGCGGCAGGATTCGAACCTGCGCATCACGGGATCAAAACCCGTTGCCTTACCGCTTGGCTACGCCCCTTCCTGACTTGAAAGATAGAAGTGAATGACGACGAGGGCAAGCGACCATGTGTACAGCCCGACATCGATATACATCTGTACAGCTGACAGAAACCCAGCTGTTTCAAGTCGTAAGGCTTTGCTAGCCGAAACCAACTCTTAGCGCAAAGAAAAAAGCATCTATTTTATAAAATAGCCTACCCTGATATCCTTTAAAAAGTGTTGGGCCAGAACTACCATATCAACGACCGATCGTACAAACCTCCACGCCCCCACAGTATGCCTAGCACAAATTTGGCTAAAGATTTTCCCATGGGCGCTCTGCTTTTGCAGTAATAGTAGCTTCTGCCCACCAACCTCGTTTCTTGAGTAATGCAGCTGCCTGCTTGGCCTCTACAATATTCTCATAAATTCCGAAGCAAGTGGCTCCGCTGCCGGAAAGTCTAGCCAGCAAACACCCCTCCGTTTCATTAATCACGTGTAAAATCTCGGCAATCATTGAACATTTTTCAATCGCTGGCCGCTGAAGGTCATTGTGTCGAGTTTGAAGAAGACTTACCAAATCAGGGATTGTGGATGGAACTTCTGGAAACCGCGCAGTTTCTGAAAATTTTGTACCAAAAGTTCTAAAAACAGAGCTCGTTGCCAATTCTAACCCTGGATTTACTAATAATAAGGGCAAGGCCGGCAGACAAGGAACCGGTTCTATCTGCTCGCCAATGCCGCCTACGTAGCAAGGCTCGCTAAGAAGGCAAGCTGGCACATCTGATCCAATACCTAATCCCAGTAGCGTGAGATCGACCGCTGAGGGCGAAATTCTCCAAAGTTCTGCCAAGGCCCGAAGTACTGCCGCAGCATCGGCAGAGCCTCCACCAAGACCCGCAGCAATTGGCAAATTCTTCGTTAATGTAATTTTTGTCTGCGGCTCTATTTGCACGGCATCTGCGAGCAGACGGGCTGCCCGGAGCACGGAATTATCTTCTTCAGCTGACAATTTTCCAGCAAATGGGCCCAGTATTTCCAAACTCAATGAACGTGCGGGAGTAACCGCAATCACGTCCGCTAAATCTCCAAAAACGAAAAGGCTATCTAATTCATGATAGCCATCCTCACGTCGGTTTAAGACATGAAGGTATAAATTTATTTTTGCTCGGGCATATACTCGTATCGCATCGTCTGCGCGGGCGGTCATTTACTATTTCCTAATATTTCTGGTTTACCGAGACCAGTTTGAATTTTTATGACGATTTCCTCACGTTCCTCCTTTTCCGGTTTAAAGCTGAGAGCCCGCCGCCACTGAAATTGGGCCTCTTGCTTGCGCCCAACACGCCAGTATGCATCGCCTAAATGATTGTTAATAATCGGGTCATGTGGCCTTATTTGTACAGCTCGTTCGAGATGCGGTACCGCTTTATCGAATTCTCCGAGCCGATAAAGAACCCAGCCCATAGAATCGACAATGTAACCGTCATTGCGCCGTTGAGCAACGGCGTTCTCTATCAATTGTCTCGCTCGTGTTAGATTTTTCCGTTTCTCCACCCATGAATAACCTAGATAGTTTTGAACGTACGGTTGATTAGGATTTAATTCTAACGCCTTCAGAAAGTCTTTTTCGGCCCTTTCCCAATTTTTTGATCGTTCTAGCGCAATACCTCGTGCATAAAACAGGTTCCAATCTTCCTTCTTTGGCGCTTCTAATCGAGCAAACATGCGATCGTAGACTTCGACAGCTTCTAAATAGCGTTCCTTAAATCGAAAGAAGTTACCAAGTCGAAGTAATGCATCTAACCTACGTGGCCGGAGGTTTCCCATTTTCTCAAGAAGCACCTGTGCCTCATTCAAGCGTCCGTCCTCATACAATGCGTCAGCAGTCCGCAGCTGCGCAGTCCATGAATAACCTGACGCAGAAGCCACTTTGCTATAACTTTCAACTGCATCTTTAAACCGCTGTCGTGACATTAAAATGTCACCTATCAAAATTTCCGCAAGCGGAAAATGCGGCTTAAACATGCAGGCAAGCCGCGTGTAGAGTAAAATCATATTGCTGGCTCGGTCACGTGGCAACGCACTAGCCAAACTGAATAAACCCTCCGCTAATCCTTGTGCGGGCGTCTCCACTAGAGATGCAACAAGTTTTCCACTCTCTATATTCTCGCGTAAACCTGAAAAGATAACGTCATCAACATCCGACTCCCGTTGCCCATCAATAATTTCTAATGCCTCTTTTCTTTTACCTAGTTTTTGGAGTATTGGAATTACAATCCGCTGGACACGGACTGGCGCAGTCAAAAAATTCCCATCGTTATTGACTTTTATAAGCTGTTCATAAGCTGCATCAAGATCGCCCGCCAGGTAATAAATTAAACCCATATTCAACCGATATATCGAGTTTGATCCTTTTTCCTGTGCCATTACAGCGAGGGCATTTCTGGCCTCAAAAAATTTTTTTTGGCCCGCTAGGCTCCAAGCTCTTGCCAGCGGCACGACATAAAGGCCCAAACCACTAGTCTCAGCATTCTTTAACCTGCCCAACGCTGCAGAATAGTTTTTCTTTCTAAAATCAAAAGCGATTTGAACAATCCGAGCAGTTGAATCATAACCAGATCTTCCCTCCATCTGTCGAGCAAACTCTAGTGCTTTATTATTAAATCCGGCACTCACAGCCAGCACAAATGCTCGACTCAAGAACAACTCATTTTTGGGCTCCTCTTGTTGTACTTCTTCCATTAATAGTGCGGCATGCTTCAAATCACTGCGTCGTTCGGCAAACCGCCCAGCTAAGAACCTGCCAAAAATCGAGGGTTTTTCAATGGCCAATGACGGGGGGGTAATAACTTCTGATTTCGTAATAATTTTCCCGGATTTCTTGTCGGTTAATAGCAGTAAATAAGCCAACACACTAATAACCACTGCGATTGACGTAAGTCCGAGAAATACCTTCGCAACTGATCTTGTCATGAATTTATCCAATAAAGATTTTAAACACAGATCCAAAGGACGTGGCACCACCGCCACAAACTAATTTACGTCAAATTCAACACAATGTGGCGGATGTCGTAGACAACGACACACAACCGCCGAACACTACTTTCTACATATTGGGGTAGTTGGGCCCCTCTCCACCTTGTGGTGTAACCCAATTTATATTTTGGGTCGGATCCTTAATATCACAGGTCTTACAGTGAACACAATTTTGTGCGTTGATTTGTAGCCTGGGAGCAGCGTCACCATCGCCCGGGATAATTTCATATACACCGGCTGGGCAATAGCGTTGTTCTGGAGAATCATAAGTTGCAAGGTTGTGATTAATCGGCACATCTGGATCCTTTAAAGTCAAATGTACTGGCTGATCTTCCTCGTGGTTGGTACCTGAGAAAGATACGTTTGTTAAACGGTCAAAAGTAATAACACCATCAGGTTTTGGATAATTGATCGGGACACAATCAGCAGCCTTCTCTAAACTCTCGTGGTCGGCATGAGCATGGCTTAGTGTCCAAGGAGCCCTGCCACGGAGAAGAATTTGGTCTATACCAGTGTAAAGTGTGGCGGCCCAGAGACCCCATTTAAAAGCAGGACGAACATTACGCGCTTGTTTAAGCTCATCATATACCCAACTTTTCTCGAACGCATCTGCATACGCAAGTAGTTCGGCAGGAGCATTCCCACCGGTTAACGCGTCAAAGGCTGCCTCAGCCGCTAACATACCCGTTTTCATGGCGGTGTGACTGCCTTTAATTTTGGGCATGTTTACGGTCCCGGCTTCACAACCAACAAGAACCCCTCCGGGGAATACTAATTTCGGCAACGATTGGAGGCCGCCCTCGTTTATGGCCCGTGCCCCGTAAGCCACTCTTCGACCATTTTCAAAGAACGGTCTGATTTTTGGGTGTGTTTTAAAACGCTGGAATTCTTCGTAAGGGGAAAGATATGGGTTTGAATAATCCAACCCTACTACGTAACCAACAGACACCTGATTGTTTTCGAGGTGATATAAAAATGATCCGCCATACGTATCGCTCTTCAGGGGCCAACCAGCACTATGCAAGATGAGGCCTTCTTGATGCTTGTCTGGATCAATTTCCCATAGCTCTTTCAGCCCGATACCATAAGTCTGTGGTTCGACGCCAGCACGAAGCCCAAACCGTTCCATCAAAATTTTTCCTAGATGACCACGACATCCCTCGGCGAAGAACGTATATTTTGCGTGAAGTTCGATCCCAGACTGAAACATATCGCTCTTTTCGCCTGTCTTTGACACGCCCATGTCACCGGTAGCAACACCACGCACAGCACCATCGTCGCCATAAAGAATTTCTGATGCAGCGAAGCCAGGATAGATTTCCACGCCCAGCGCTTCAGCCTGCTCTCCGAGCCACCGGCAAAAGTTTGCCAAACTGACTATATAGTTACCCTTATTGTGCATTGCCGGGGGCAACAAGAAAGTGGGGATATTAAACGCTGATGATTCGTTAAGTAACATAAACTTTTCATCAGTAACTGGTGTGTTGAGTGGAGCGCCCATGTCCCTCCAGTCAGAAAAAAGCTCGTTTAAAGCCCGAGGTTCCAAAACTGCACCTGACAGGATGTGTGCGCCAACTTCTGACCCTTTTTCCAATACGCAAACGCTTATTTCCGCGCCATTCTCAACACATAGCTGCTTAAGTCGGATTGCAGCAGAAAGGCCTGCCGGCCCTCCGCCAACAATAACCACATCATATTCCATCGAATCACGTTCCATGTGCCCCTTCCGGATATCACAGATTTATTCTTTTACGTTATCTCTTTATAGCAAATCGGTATACTACACTACATAGTTACAGAGGGGGCCTCCGACAAGATGGTAAGCTATACTGACCGCTCAAAACTCTACGCTACCCAAGCCCTTAAATGGCTGATTGAAATGGGAGCTGATGAATTAACTTCAAAAACGCCAATCGATCGTTTTGTAAACACAAATCAGAATAATAGACCAAAAATTAAAGACACCGCAACGCGAATAGTTCAGCCGGCAAATGGGTTAGTGTCGCGTCCTGCACCGGTTGGCAAAAACCAGATGGCTCCCGCTGAGGGAGCGCATGACGCCGCCACAGGAGCATCGGCTGCCACAGACATCGAAAAACTGAGAGCTGTAGTTGAGAGATTTGAAGGGTGTGCACTAAAGTTCACAGCTACAACCACCGTGTTTTCAGACGGCAATCCAGCTGCGGATTTGATGATAATCGGAGAAGCTCCCGGAGTTGAAGAAGATAAGTGCGGCCGCCCTTTCGTTGGTGCAAGCGGAATTCTTCTTGATAAAATACTGCATAGCATTGATCTAGATAGATCTAATGATTGTTACATCACGAATATACTTTTCTGGCGCCCCCCCGGCAACCGCAATCCTACAAAATCTGAAATCGCAGCATGCCTACCGTTTGTTTGGCGTCACATCGAGTTGAAAAATCCAAAGGTCATTATTTTGTTGGGTGGAATTGCTGCCAAGACTATTTTAAACACCCAGGAAGGCATAATGCGGTTACGTGGAAAGTGGTCAAATATTCAACTTGCGAATGTGAACCATGAAATCCCATGCATGCCAACGTTTCATCCCTCATTTTTGTTGCGTCAACCTAACCAAAAACGACAGGCTTGGCGGGACTTCCGCGCAGTTAAAACAAAATTGCTAGAACATTGCTAATTTGATATGTCCGGTTGACTCAACAAAGGAGCAGTCGGCGGGCCCGACCGTATTTTTTAAATGGATATTGGATACATACGAAAAGGCCTCGTTGTATTTGTGTTTCTAAATTTTGCACTGATTGGTATAGCAACAGCCGCTGACCTGAGAGATAATTCGGCAACCAGCTTACCCAATGTGCTTTCAGTGAGAGACGCTCACCTCTATCAGAGAGTTTTTGCACTTCAACAAGTTGGAAAATGGGCTCAAGCCACTAAGTTCTTTGAAAAGATTAATGACAAATCTCTGGAAAGCCACGTATTGTTTCAACGTTATATGCATCCAACAAAACACAGAGCTCTATTCCATGAACTGAAATCTTGGCTTGAAAAATTTTCCGATCGGCCTGGGGCAATACGAATCTATCGATTAGCAAAGAAACGAAGGCCCACGAAGCATACGATAGTACCTCTACCTAAGTTACCAAAGGTACAAGGTGTTTTGTCTGAAGAAATTATTTTTAGCCATGGAGCACCTCAAAAACGCAAAATATCAAATAATAGCTCGAGGGAAACTCGCCGGTTCCTGCGCCGTTTAAATGGGTTAATTGCAAAACGTAAGACGAGGAATGCCCACGCCCTTCTTAAATCCAGAAGGAATTCTAAAGTTTTAGGAAGTCGTGGGCTTGCTAAAGCCTACGCGGCATTGGCAAGAGGTTATTACCATGAAAAAAGAGACAAACTGGCAGTGACTCTCGCTGACCGTGCTGCAAAACGGATGGTTATTGGTAATGAAGACGCAAATTGGTGGGCAGGCTTAGCAAGTTGGCGCTTAGGTAACTTTGAAAAATCTGCTATCTACTTTTCAAAAGTGTCTAAAGACAGAACGATAATAACACCTCTTAAAACAGCTGCAGCTTTTTGGGCAGCACGTGCTTACTTGAGAGCCGCACAGCCAAGTCAAGTCAATCAGTACCTTAGTATCGCGGCTCAGAAACCTCGTACTTTTTATGGAATGCTGGCATGCCACCTGCTCGGCGCCGCCCCAACACTTAATTGGCATATACCTCCACTAAAGGCGCAAGATGTCGATGCAATGAAACATCACCCTCGCCTCAGACGAGCTCTAGCTCTAATTCAGCTCAATCAATGGGTACGAGCTGAAGCTGAGATGCAATTTGTTGCGCTTCGAGAATCCAAAAAAAACACTCGTATACTTTTAAATATTGCAATTCGAGGCAAGCTTCCTCAACTTTCCTATCGCCTAGGGCACACATTCATTGATGAAGATGGCAAACCGTTCGATAGTGCCTTATATCCATTGCCTGCTTGGAAGCCGGCAAATGGTTTCCTTATAGATAACGCTCTGATCTTTGCGTTGATGCGTCAGGAGTCAAGATTTCGTTCGCGTGCTCGAAGTCGCATGGGAGCCACTGGGCTCATGCAATTAATGCCTCGCACAGCCCGCGATATTGCGGGCCACAGTATGTGGAATGGCCGACGCTCATCTTTGTCTGATCCAGTGCTAAATATAACGTTAGGTCAAAAATATCTGCGCCGCCTTATTAGGAATGATTTTATCGGCAAAAACCTTTTTTACTTGATTGCTGCATATAACAGTGGGCCAGGTAATCTTTCTCACTGGCAAAAAGAAATAGATTACCAGTCTGACCCCCTTTTATTCATAGAAAGCATTCCAGCCCGTGAGACGCGCACCTTTGTGGAGCGCGTGTTAGCAAATTATTGGATTTACCGTGAGCACCTTAAACAAAAAGCACCTTCGCTGAACGCTCTTGCTTCAGGAAAATGGCCCACTTACATTGCGCTTGATAAAAACGCCAAGGAAAACACGAGACATGAACAATAAAAATTCGATCACCTCAGTCAATATTGCGATACTTACCGTCTCGGACACCCGTAAGAAAAAAGATGATCGATCCGGCGATTTGCTTGAACAACGCATAACTGAAGCCGGTCATAACCTACTGTTCCGTGATATTGTAGAAGATGATGTAGAAAAAATCGTTACCAAACTAGCTTTATGGATTAATGAAACGGATGTAGACGTCATCATCACTACTGGCGGCACGGGGATAACCGGACGGGATGTAACGCCAGAGGCCGTAGGGCGGATTTGGGATAAAGAAATCCCAGGTTTCGGCGAATTATTCCGCTGGATAAGCTATCAAAAAATTGCTACGTCAACGATACAAAGCCGAGCCTGCGCTGGGGTCGCCAACGGCACCTATATTTTCTCCTTACCTGGTTCACCCAACGCATGTCGCGATGGCTGGGACGAGATTTTAATGTATCAATTAGATAGCCGGCACAGCCCATGTAACTTTGTCGAGCTGATGCCTCGATTGAAAGAACATTAGTATTTGCTTCAATATAATCATCGAATACGTTGCCTTCTACCGAGCCAATAATGATAGAATTTTTAAGTCATAAATTGTATTATTTATTCATTTTACGCCAAGTATCGTAACTTTTACCGTCATCTACATCCAATAATTCTCTAATGAACGAATATGCGTGACGGTAGTCGAGATTATCCAACGTATCCTTAAGAGTGTATTGGCTTGACCACCGAACATTTCGAAAAATAGGGGGTAATAGTCGGCGGCGGGCCTCGCCTATAAGCCAAAACCCCCCATCAGGGGCTGGCCCTAACACTACATCATTACGACCCAGCTCTGAGAATGCTTCGTAAATATCATGATGCGAAATATTCGGAATGTCGCTACCTATTATGATAACGGGCCCAGAGGGCATGGCTTCCATTACTCGATTCATCCTATCGCCCAAATCACCGTGTCCTTGTTCCATTATTTGAACATTGCGAGGAGTGATGTTCGACCAACGAGTTGGTGCGCCAGTGGTTGCCAAGCTTGTGCGCCAACGGCGGTCTCTGGAAAGTCTCCTCAAAGTTGAGCGCAAATTACGTTCATAGAATTGAAGTGCGGCTAAACTGCCAATGTCGTGCCCCAGCCGACTCTTAACTGCCCCTAGGTGTGGGGCTTTCGCCATTATCACAAGATGCCTCATATGGCCTCGTATATATTTTTTATTTTTGCAGGCGGCACACCAAAAAAGAAAAGTAACAAACAAAACAAGTTGTGTATTATACGAACCATATATCCGTATCGCTGGTACCGAACGGCAGAGGTTGTAGCGGTAACACGAACTTCTCGAAGGGTTTTTCGCCCTATCCGGCGAACAAGATCAACATCCTCCATCAAAGGGATTCCAGCATACCCACCAACCGCGTCATAAAGGTCTCTCGAGACAAACAAACCTTGATCACCGTAGGGCAAGGAGAAGACGCGACAGCGAAAGGATACTAGCCGAGCGAGTAAATATGGCCGTATTCCGGTGTCGTCCAAGGCAAATTGGAAATATCCAGCGTGGCATTTATGCTCCTGCATGAAATTTTGCAGATGCTTTTCCCACCCCGAAGAAAGCTTGGTATCCGCATGCAGTATTAACAGCCATGACCCCGTGGAAGCTTCCACACCGCGCTGCAACTGCCTGCCTCGACCGGCAGGTCCCTTAATGAACTCTGCCCCACATGCCGAAGCAATTTCTTCAGTAGAATCATCAGAGCCACCGTCAGAGAAAATCACTTCCCGAATCAAATTAAGCCCATCCAAAGTCCCAAGAGATTGAAGCGTAGCACCCACCACATGTGCAACGTTAAGAGTGGGTATAATGATACTTATTTTATCCACCTTGTATTCCTGTTTTGTAAATTTCCTTTAAGCTCTTTCCGGAAAGAAATGTATAAATGTCGCGACTTCTTTCTTACAAGTTAGGTTTAAGTTTTCAATTTGCGGAAATAAATATTCCAATATTTATAATGACATTTGTATTATGACTTCTTTTAAAAAGTTATCACCTTGCTAGTACATTAGTTTGCGCATGTAACTTAAGAGTTTAGGTAGAAGAAAGGCAACATAGCATTGCGATCTCAAGCAAATAGAATTGGATTACTCCATAGAGTTTCAATAATGTACATGCCACATCAATTTGTATCAGCGTATTAAAGCGTCTGTCCGTACTGAAAATGTGCACAAAGACAGATTGTAAATACCTCAAATGAAGAAATATCTCGTAGTTTGCTGGGCAAGTTGAGTAAGAAGCAATAAAACATGGAACACGGAAGCGATTTTACAGGGCTAGCAATCGTAGCTGCGGCTGCCACACTATGCGGAATGGCCTTGGCGCGCTTAAAACAACCGCCAATAGTCGGTTATATCTTTGCTGGCATTATACTCGGACCCTCGGCATTTGCTATTGTAGAGGACCGAATGTTGATTGGACCGCTAGCAGAACTAGGCGTTTTGATGCTGCTCTTTTTCATCGGCATGGAGCTTTCACTTCGCAGCTTCCGGCGCATTTGGCGGATTGCGGTTGGAGTAGCCGCCTTACAGATTGTTGTTTCTCTCATCGTGATGCTGTTATTTCGCTGGGCTCTGGACTGGCCACTTGAACACGCCATCCTATTTGCATTCGTCTTAGCGCTGAGCAGCACTGCCGTCGCTATACGATTACTAGAGGATACCGGTGAACTACGAAGCCGGGTTGGCATGATTGCGGTTGGAATCCTCATTGCGCAAGACCTTGCCGTAGCACCAATGCTTTTAGTTCTAGAAAGTTTGAGCAAGGATGTGACCGTTTTTAATGTGATTTTGAAAGTCGGCATGACCATTGCACTTCTCATTTTCGCAGTTCTCTACTTCAGTCGGCGCCAGGCTATAGATTTACCGCTTGGGAAAATTGCAGAGGATAAAAAGGAGTTAGTCCCTCTGGCTGCTCTCACGGGGTGTTTTGGTTCAGCCGCCCTGGCTGGCCTGCTCGGCCTCTCGCCAGCATTCGGTGCTTTCTTGGCGGGGCTATTTGTAGGCAACAGCCGACAACGATCATTGTTTTTTGATTTAGCTAAACCTATAGAAAATATCCTACTAATGGTTTTCTTTCTTTCAATCGGTCTTTTAATTGATCTCCAATTTTTGTTAGATAATCTCAGTTTGGTGATAATCTTATGGCTCTTTGTTTCGGTATTTAAAACTGCTTTAAATGTTGGGCTTTTGCATTTGTTCGGTGAGCCTTGGCGTCACGCATTCCTCGCAAGTTTAATGTTAGCACAAATTGGCGAGTTTTCCTTTGTGTTGGGCGCTGTTGCAATAGACCACAGGATAATAGCGAGCGAAACACATCGTTTAATAGTTGCCATTACGGTACTTTCACTGATAATCAGCCCACTTTGGCTAAATACCATGCATCGATTGCAACATCGCGCTACTGATCGAATACAAAGTCTTGGGGATCTCCTGCATTTTGTCTATTACCGTGAATGGCATTTTGTCGACGAATTTAGCCGAAATACCATAATCAGAACAAAGGTCATTTTACGCAATCTTAAGCAATTCTGGATAAAAATTTCAGATCAAGCTTCTAAGCGGATAAAAGGCTACGGGAAAGATTGAAGAAAACATGTGCATATATGCGAAAAGTGATCGGTTTTAAGGCGGGACCGCCACCGCGAATATGGCTTGATAGTCCTCCTTCACACCTGCCTTTATTTGCACTTCATAATGAATATCTGGTATAGTCTAGGCTAATAATTCGCAGTTTCGAAAGAATATGAAATATATTCTTCTTCACAAAAGCGCTGCGCAGGGACTGGTGAAATACTAGATTTGATTTGCTCAGCCTTTAAGGCAGGCAACAGAGATGCACCAAAGGGGGGAAAATGGCGCGACATGCTGTTGATGTGGGCTCTTACGCTGAAAATATAACACGGCAACTCGCAGCTTACTCGAGTGGATTGAAATTCCAAAACCTCCCAAGTAACGTCGTTTTAGTAGCCAAACAGTGCGTTCTCGATGGCCTAGGTGTTATGCTCGCAGGCTCGCGTGAACCGCTTGCCAAAAAGGTCATATCATTTGTTCGAGAAGAGGGGGGCAATCCAAAATCGACGGTTGTTGGATATGGGGACCGCACCTCTCCATCACAAGCTGCTTTTGTAAATGGAACTGCTGCCCACGCACTTGATTATGACGATGTCTTGCGTCCTTTACACGGGCATCCAACAGTTACTGTACTGCCGGTTGTTCTAGCCCTCGGAGAAAAGCTCGCAGTCGGTGGCAAAGAAATGATAACGGCTTTTGTTGCCGGGGTTGAGATTGATGCACGCGTGGGCGCTATGATGGGAGACAAACATTACGAGAAAGGTTGGCATGCAACGGGTACCGTGGGCACTTTGGGAGCTGCTGCAGCTGCCGCTCGCTTAATGAATCTAAACGCGGACCAGACTGCCCATTGCCTAGGCATTGCAGCTACTCAAGCTGCAGGCTTGAAGTGCATGTTTGGAACCGAATGCAAGCCCCTCCATGCAGGGAAAGCCGCAATGAACGGCGTGATAGCGGCTGAACTCGCAGCCCGTAAATTTATCAGCAGGGCCGATGTCCTTGAATGTAGACAGGGCTTTGCAGATACTCAAACAGACAGCTTTCAACCGCACGAAGCACTAGAAGGGTTAGGAAATATATTCCATACATTGGATGTAAAATTTAAATACCATGCATCATGCTTCGGGACCCACGCAATGCTGGAAGCATTAGCAACGATTAAGAAAAATCCAGCTTTTGATGCAGAAAAGCTGGAAAGAATTGAGCTGCGAGTGCCACCATTTGCGCTCGATGTTTGCAATATTCAGGAACCAAAAACCGGTTATGAGGCAAAATTTAGCTACCGCCATAGTGCAGCATTGGCAATCCTTGGAGAAGAAACAAGTAGTCTTAGAAGCTACAATGACGTTGCCGCCCAACGTGCGGATATTGCAGAGATGAGAAAAAAAGTTTTTGTTAGTTCTGCAAAAAATCTTGATCGCTATGCAAGTGATGTCTTCGTTTATCTTGATAATAAAACCGTTATTACCGAACATGGAGACATGGGACCGCCAGTGGAGGATTTTGGCACTCAAGGTGAAAAACTCGAACACAAGTTCAGGGCGTTGGCAGGACCCCTAATCGGCCATTGTAACACTAATCAAGTTATCGATGCAGTTTGGTCATTTGAATGTCAGTCTGGTATATGCACGGCGCTCTCTGGACTGAAAATTGCTTAGGAAAGTTTGATAACTTGCTCTGCATAACTCATAGTGCCTGATTTAAGCCGCGAGATTTCCATGGGCGGCCGAGTTGCTGGTATTGATGAAGCAGGCCGTGGTCCTTGGGCTGGCCCAGTTGTCGCTGCTGCCGTTGTCCTGCACCAGAGCAAAATGCCAGATGAATTAAGATTTGGAATTAGAGACTCAAAAGTTATTTCCTCGGCAAAGCGTGAACACCTTTTCTCTTTGCTTCACTTATGCGCAGAAATTGGTGTCGGCCGCGCAGAGGTAACCGAGATCGATGACACTAATATTCTAAGTGCAACGTTTATGGCTATGAAGCGAGCATTACAAGCACTCTCGATTTCAGTTGATATTGCGCTAGTCGATGGCAATCAGGCACCAAATCTTCCCTGTAAAGTCGAAACATTGGTGAAAGGCGACTCCCTATCCCTTTCAATCGCAGCGGCCTCAATTGTTGCAAAAGTCCATCGCGATCGTGAGATGGCCATGCTAGCCAAAACCTTTCCCGGGTATGGCTGGGAGAAAAATGCGGGCTATGGAACCAAGGAGCACCGGGAGGCGCTTGCAAAGATAGGGGTTACACCGCATCACCGAAAGACATTCTCTCCTGTCGCTAAAATAATATCAAAATTTTAATGTTCGATACAATATATTGTGTAAGTATCTTTATGTAATACAAAATGTATTACTTAGCATTGCATAAGTATTGTATATTTTAATATTGTTTATTACTTTATCACGCAGGTTTAAGATAATAGGATGCAGGCGATATAATGGCCTTGAGTGTAAAACATTCTCCCAAAGAAATGATTAATTCGAAAATCATTCTTGGAAACAGCGCAACAGTGATGTCTAAACTGCCTGATCAGTGTGCAGATATGATTTTTGCTGACCCACCCTATAATCTACAGCTTAGAGGCGATCTTCACCGCCCAAACAACACCAAAGTCAACGGTGTCGACAATGCATGGGACAAAGTTGGAACTTTTGCAGATTACGATACCTTCACTGGCAAGTGGCTTGCCGAAGCGCGGCGCGTTTTAAAAGATGATGGTACTATATGGGTCATTGGCACTTATCACAATATCTATAGAGTAGGAGCAACGCTTCAGGACATGGGATTTTGGTTTTTGAACGATATAGTATGGATCAAAACCAATCCAATGCCCAACTTCCGGGGCACTCGTTTTACCAACGCCCACGAAACGCTTCTTTGGTGTGCAAAATCAGAAACAAGCAAACCCACCTTCAATTATGATGCTATGAAAGCGCTCAACGAAGATCTACAAATGCGCAGCGATTGGCTCCTTCCAATCTGCACGGGCTCGGAAAGGTTGCGTGATCAAAAAGGAGATAAAATCCATCCTACTCAGAAGCCGGAAGCGCTAATCTATCGCGCTATTTTGGCTGCGACTAATCCCGACGATTTAGTTCTAGACCCCTTTTTTGGAACTGGCACCACTGGGGTGGTGGCAAAAAAGTTGGGACGACGATATCTTGGCATCGATAGTGATCCTGCATATGTCAAGGCAGCCCGAGAGCGAATTGGAGCGACTCCGGAGCCACATTCATTAGAATTGATAAGAAGTCCCTCGAAGCGGCGCCAACCTCGAATTCCCTTTGGTTGGCTTGTAGAGCGTGGACTACTCTCTGCGGGCGATGTGCTGGTAAGCCCCGATCATCAACATACTGCAAAAGTAAGGGCGGACGGCACGGTAATTTCTGCGACACATCGGGGTTCCATTCACCAAGTTGGCGCAGCAGTTCAAGGTGCCCCTAGTTGCAATGGCTGGACATTTTGGTGCATGAACGTTGAAGGTAAAACAATTCCGATTGACTCGTTGCGTCAGCAGTTACGGTCGGAACTCAACTGATATCACCTTCGAAGATTTGTTACTGCAAGCCTTGCCACCTTACGCATTACTGTAGGTAACGCTTGTTCTTCGAGTTCTATCAGTTGACACCATATGCAATCCTGCGGCACCGTGTGCACCCTGTCCACTGAAGCTGTAACCACGTTTAGCTCAAGATGAAAATGACTAAAAGTGTGCCTTACTGTTCCAGAAATTTCATCCCAAGAAGCCATCTGCAGCGGTGCTGCCATGGCTGCTGTTTTCCTGTCTGGCAAGGCACCTTCAACCCAGTTTGTGCTGGGTACCTCCATCATTCCACCAAGTAAGCCTTTTTCGGGCCTCCTTCGCAAAAGCACCGCGCCTTTGGGATTTGTTATCCAAAATGCTATCCCACGCCTTGTTTGACGTTTTGGCTTCGACCCTTTCAATGGAATGAATTCTGCAATGTTCTTTCCCTGGCATCTTTTTGTCCAGGGGCATAGATCACATTTTGGCTTCCGCACTGTACATACGGTTGCTCCAAGGTCCATGACCGCCTGAGCATAGTCCCCGGGCCTAAAAGTTGGAGTCATATCTGACACATGGCTGTAAAGTGTTGGTTTACACGCTGGCAACGGGTCAAGCACGGAGTGCAGACGAGCCATCACACGCTCTACATTGGAATCCATTACCGCAGCTGGCCTTCCAAAAGCGATTGCAGAAATTGCAGCTGCGGTATAACGCCCAATACCCGGAAGTTTTAAAAGCTCCGCCTCGTGATCAGGGAAGTGGCCATCATACTTATCAACAATTATTCGCGCACATTTATGAAGGTTTCGCGCCCGCGCATAATAGCCTAGGCCAGCCCAACCCATTAGAACTTCGTCGAGTTCAGCTCGCGCCATGTCTGCCACCGTTGGCCAGCGAGCAATAAAGCGTTTAAAATAAGGTCCGGCAGTCGCGACAGTCGTCTGCTGCAGCATGACCTCACTCATCCAGACAAAATAAGGATTTGGTTTTTGGCTCGAGCTCACACGCCATGGCATGTTACGGCGATTTGTGTCATACCACTTGAGTAACTCATTAGCGGCAGTCATGTAATCTTTCGTTGACACAGCTAATCTTCCATTGAAGAGAGTTAGAGCAGGATAGTGACGATATACTTTACTAGCTGGAAATCAATCTACAATCTAAAACAATCAAAAAGTTTTCAGGTATATGCAAGATTTCGAAGATGCTTACAAAAGGCGCCGGAGCGGACCATTACCGCTCGCCGCGCTTTTGCCAACACTGACACGAAAAGCGCTCGGTAAATTCGGGTTTTCCTATATTGGGCTCATTACTGACTGGCCAACCATAGTTGGGCCTGATATTGCACAAATGAGCGCACCAGAAAAACTCACCTTTCCACGAAATAAACGAGATTCTGGTGTGCTTAGTCTTAAAGCTGAGGGGGGGGCAGCACTAGAAATTCAACACCTAGAACCCCAAATTCTCGATCGCATAAATACCTATTTTGGTTACCGAGCGGTAATGCGATTGAATATTATCAATGGCCCTGTAAACAAACCCAAGAATGAAGCAGTCACTTCAACCGAGTTTATTTATAAAAAATCCCTCGACCAAAAAACCAGTGCTCCAAAGTTAATGCACTTACTAGAACGGTTTGGCCGATCTGTAAAAATGCGCGAATCAAGTAAAAAAGACTAATTTTTGAGAATTGCTTGAGTTATATATCGAAAAAATCATCCGGTTTAACTTATTAGGTTCGATAATGGAGGGCACCTTGATTGAGCCACATTAGTTTCCTTATAATCGCTCATTAGAAAAACTAAGGATTAAACAGTGACCCGTGCTTTCAAAATATTTCTATTATCAGCTTTGATTATCGCCATTCAACCGGTAGAGACCAAAGCTCTAGACACCAAATCACAGTTAAAAGACATCGTTATGGGTGACCCCGAGGCTCCCAATACTATCATAGAATATTTCTCTCTAACGTGTGGTCAGTGTGCGAAATTTCATGCTAACGTACTGCCGAAAATAAAGAAGAACCTGATCGACACAGGAAAAGCAAAATTCATTTCGAGGGACTTTCCGCTCAATAATCTAGCAGTACTTGCCCATATGGTCAGCAGATGCGCACCACGCAAATATTATCGACCTTACGTAACTACATTGTTTAAAAATTTTAGCAGCTGGACACGTAAAAGTGACCCCGTCGCAGCGCTCAAAAAAATAGCTAAATTAGGTGGTATGGGATCAGAAGAATTTGATTCTTGCCTCAAAAATGAAGAACTTTACCAAGGCATGCGGAAAAAGATGTCAGAATACGCAAAAAAATTTGGCGTTGACTCTACTCCCACAATTATTGTCAACGGAGAAAAGGTGGATGGAGATTACTCGTCTATAGAAAAAATCATCAATAAATAAAACACCTGCAGAACTCAGCTTCATTACCAAACCCATTAGAATTGAATTTGATTAAAAGTGCATTTTACAACCCTCCGCCTTATAGGATTTAAATCCTTTGTTGAACCAGTAGAATTGCCCATAGAAACTGGAATGACAGGTATTGTCGGACCTAATGGTTGCGGAAAGTCCAATATAGTCGAGGCTTTGAGGTGGGTAATGGGAGAAACCTCAGCTAAAAGGATGCGCGGCGCTGAGATGGACGACGTTATATTCGGCGGAAGTGCTAGTCGGCCAGCGCGTAATATTGCCGAGGTAACCTTATCACTCGATAATTCCGACCGAGGCGCCCCTGCACGGTTTAACGACGCGGAAGTATTAGAAATCTCACGGCGTATAGAGCGAGACTCTGGCTCTCAATATCGAGTAAACGGCAATGATGTACGTGCGCGGGATATTCAATTGCTTTTTGCTGATCTGGCCAGTGGGGCCCACTCCACAGCAATGGTCAGTCAGGGCAGGGTGGGTGCTTTAATCAGTGCAAAACCATCAGAACGACGTGCTCTTCTAGAGGAAGCAGCGGGCATAACCGGGCTCCACTCGCGTCGCCACGAGGTAGAGCTTCGTTTAAAAGCCGCTGAATCTAATCTAGAGCGGCTTGATGATGTTATCGGCGCGCTTGACGATCAGAGCCGTGGCCTACAACGTCAAGCTCGACAAGCTCAGCGTTACAGGAAAATTGCCGCAAAAATCTTAGAAAAAGAAGCTATTCTTCTGCATTTACGCTGGAGGGATGCATCAAATGCTAAGGAATCCTCGTTTGCAAAATTAACGAGGATAGAGCACCTTGTATCGGAGCGAACTCGAGCAGCAGCTTCTGCCTCACGACGAAGAGCTGACGCCCAGCAGGCTTTACCGCAACTACGCAATACTGCCGTGCAAGCGGCAGCCGAGTTGCAAAGACTTACCGTGGCCCTTAAAGAGCTTGATAATGAAGAATCTCGGATCTCAGAAGCTAGTGCTGAGATCTCCCGCCGGCTTGATCAAATTGAAAGAGATTTAGCTCGTGAAAATGATCTTGCGAAGGAAGCAGCTGAAACCATTGCTCGGC
>JAYZAS010000016.1 GCA_036339585.1 Pseudomonadota bacterium | reverse complement strand
AACGGACATTAGTAAAGAGTGAAGGTTTTATCTCTGCATGGGATTCAACTGCGACGGCGGAGTAGAAAAGATCATAGCCAACCGTCAGCAAGAGGTCACGCGCCTTGTCACAGGTTCGAGTCCTGACCGCGGAGCCAATAAGCTCATATACTTAGCGTTAAATGTACTGAGTACTTTTTTGATGGGGCATCATCGGGGTAGCACGGGCGCACCGGCCCGTGGGTTCACTTTTGTTTATCTACTTTAAGACCAATACGGGTTTCCTCACCCGCTAAAACCCGAAATGCCGAATTTTGGCAGCAACAATCACGCAAGCACCGATAAATAAAACCGCAATTATTGTAAAACTCTCCTCTATTCCCCACCATTCCGCCATAAACCCCATCCCAATCGGCACAATGATATTCGAAAAGCGGTTTACAGTATTGCGAAGTCCTACCGCTGCACCCTGCTGATTTTCATTAACCGCACGAGACAAAATTGAAAAAATAAGTGGCTGATTTACACCCTGAGCAAAACCGCGCACGGCTGTAGCTATAATGAGCAACGACATAAACCCAGCAATCAACGGTGTCAAACAAATGAGCAATATAGCACTCGCAACAAACACAATCACTATCCAATATACTTTACCGCGAGCCGCAAACCAGCCGGCAGTGAGACCACCAATACCGACGAATACTTCTGATAGTCCCGTTAAAAAGCCAATTGTCGTTCCTGAAATCCCGATTTGATCAAGGTAAACGACAAAAAATGAAGCTTGGATAGCACCCGGACAATTTCGGAATGCCGTTAAAAGCAAAATGAAAACAACGGTTGGAATAGCGGCTAACGAA
Organism: Pseudomonadota bacterium; assembly: GCA_036339585.1. Taxonomy (NCBI): domain Bacteria; kingdom Pseudomonadati; phylum Pseudomonadota; species Pseudomonadota bacterium. Next base: position 44,858 of record JAYZAS010000016.1, on the reverse strand, counting down.
AGAGCCTTAGTGTATTCACTCCGACGTGGCAGAAGCTCTGAGCATAATATTCTGCCCCCTTGTTTTGTTCGCGCCTCCGACGGAATGAATAAAACCGAAACAACAGTAAGCACTCCCCACAAACTAATAGTGATGAAGGTAGGTTCACTACCAAAATTATGCCAAATAACGCCTATAATAAAAGGACCAAAAAAATTACCAAGCCGGGTTACAAAACTGTATTGTCCCAACACTGCCGGATCGCCTTTCGACAGTTGATTTATAACCGTTTGTCCGCTAGCCATTGCAAGGGTAGTAATCAAGCCACTTAGCAATTGTAAAACCACCAAACCCCAGAACCATCCTGAAAATGGGTAAAACAATGGCAAAGCCGCTGCTGCAACTCCTACCCAAAACCCAACGAACCGGACACCCAAACGGTCCATTAAAATGCCGCCATGAATAGAAAAAAGCACTGGTAACGCAGAACGCGTTGCCACCACAAAACCTATTTCACTGGGGTTGAGGCCCACAAATACCGAAAAAAGTGGAATAATTAAGCCCATCATATCCCACTGGCCGCCAGAAAATAGTCCCAGCGAATATGTAGCGTACAACCCAGAGGTGTTAGTTGGTAAGAGTTGTTTTTTCTCCATTAATTTAAAATTCTTTTGATTATTTGCCAAAACTTCGTACAGGCAATTTGTGACAGCACCTTTTCTCACAATACACGAAAATGCCAAGATTAATTCATACTGTGAGGATCCAAAAATCAGAAATAAGTGCTGTACAGAATCATTTTCTGGAATGACAGTGCTGTCTTTGATTTTGGACTGTCCTAACGCGGAGTATCTGGTTTCGAAATATTGATCAGCATTATTTTTTAGGTATCGATGGCCTGAAAAAGAAAAAGTGCCCATTCATTTTCGAGAGTAATGGTCAGTTGGGCCTGAATTAATATGCCCCTTGACAATTGTGTATCCTAAAACCACCTCTTTGCTTATGGATTACGCTGTACCCTCAGAAGCTTTTAAGCGAATAGATGAGTCGGATGATACAATTTTCTATAGTGAACCAAGGCTAGTCAAGCACATCGATGAAGCAGCCTGTAAAGCATTAACCACATATTTGAGTACGGTACTGCCTCCAAACAGCCAAGTTCTAGATTTGATGTCGAGTTATGCGTCTCATTTACCTGTAGACATGAGCTACAAAAATGTAATCGGTCTTGGAATGAATCAAACCGAGTTAAACAGCAATCCTCAACTTACAGGCAGGATTGTCCAAAACCTCGCTACAAACACTAAACTGCCTTTCCAAAACGACTCTTTCAACATCTGCTTGATAACAGTCTCAGTGCAATATCTCATTCATCCTATTACGATTTTTAATGAGATTGCGCGCATATTAATCCCGGACAGTCCATGCATCATCTCCTTTTCAAATCGCTGCTTCCCAACAAAGGCTGTCGCTATTTGGCACCAACTCACGAATACAGGCCACGCCAAACTCGTTGGTCAATATTTTGATGCTACCCAAAAATTCCAGCCTTACACTGTTCGGGATATTACGCCAATTGAAGGCAAGGGAGATCCGTTGTTCGTAGTTAGCGCAAAGACACATCCGGCCTAATATATCACCATCTGGTAGAATGGATCCTGTAAAACTGATAATTGGTTTAATGTTATTGAATTTTACGCTTTATTATTTTTTCGCAGCAAGGAGATTATGCTGGACACAATACGCGTAGTGGGACATCTCGTTGCAAATAGCGAACGCCATGAGGGGAAAATATGAGCAATGAAAATTTTGATTTGATCGTGATCGGATCTGGGCCCGGCGGAGAGAAGGGTGCTGCTCAAGCTGCATACTTTGGTAAAAGTGTTGCCATTATTGAAAGAGAGGTTGTTCCGGGCGGAGCTGCCGCGAACACGGGAACACTCCCTTCCAAAACATTACGCGAGTCAGCCCTCTATCTGTCTGGCTTTCGACAAAGAGAACTGCATGGCGTAGATACTCAACTCAAAAGGACCGTTACAGCCCGCGACTTTCTTTTCCATGAACGTTTTGTGGTCCAAAGCGAACATCGGCGGATAAGCGAAAACATTGAAAGACATAGCATAACATATTTTGAAGGAAATGCTTCTTTTGTCGACCAACATACCGTAAGAATCAAAGCATCAAAGGAAGCTGAAATTTCTATAAGGGGCGATGTGATCCTTATTGCCACTGGCTCTAGCCCTTATCACCCTCCAGTATTTCCGTTCGATGATCCGCGCGTTTACGACTCCGACACTATTCTCGGGCTGGACAAACTTCCTTCCACTATGTTGATAGCGGGTGGTGGAGTGATTGGATGCGAGTACGCGTGCATGTTTTCGGCGCTTGGCATTGATGTTTCGCTGGTTGAGGGGCGCGAGCAATTATTAAGTTTTATGGACTTTGAAATTGCTGACACACTAACCAGTTGTATGCGCAATATGGGCGTAGAACTGTGCATGCCAGAAGAAATTGAAAGCGTAGAGACAACGGGAGATCTAACGGTTAACCTCAAAACCGGGCGCTCTATAAAAGTGGATGCACTTCTGGCAGCCACTGGCCGTAACGGCAATACCGGTGATCTTGGCCTAGAAAATATAGAATTAAAGACTGAGTCTCGAGGGCAATTGAAAGTAAATAACACTTATCAAACTACTTTGCCTAACATCTATGCGGTGGGTGACGTAATTGGTTTCCCCGCATTAGCATCAACTTCAATGGAACAAGCGCGTGTAGCCATGGTTCATGCTTTTGATCTGGAATATAAAACGGAACTAGCCAATATCCTGCCCTACGGAATATACACCATCCCTGAATGTTCGATGGCAGGCTCCTCAGAAGAGGACCTTCAAAGAGACAACATCGCCTACGTTACAGGTCGCGCAACATACCAAAACAATGCGCGGGGACAAATCATCGGCGACCAAGACGGCTTTTTAAAGTTGCTGTTCAGAGAAGAAGACATGAAGCTCTTAGGCGTGCATGCAATAGGCGAAACGGCCAGTGAATTGGTTCATGTAGGCTTAACCGCACTTTTGGTCGGAGCAGGTGCCGAGTTATTCATTCAAACTTGCTATAATTATCCCACCCTTAGCGAGATGTATAAATACGCGACATATGATGCTCTTGGAAAACGTGATAAACGAAAGAATTTAGCGGCAGAGTAGACACTGTTATTTTCAGCCGCTTAAGGTTACGAAAGATTTTTTAGTTGCTTGAAGCAACCCAGCTATTTGAGTGCTGAGAGGGAAACCTGTAAATAATTTATTCTTTCAACTATTCATACTTGGACATGATATTACAGGCTAAATCACGAGCGGTACTTTCAATATTGCCGTTACATTTCGCATGTAGAAGTATTTTTCGGTCTTTCAGGCCCATAGAGCGTTCGTAGGATGGGTCATAATGATAATCCAACAGATGACTTGCCAGGGCATTCCAATCTTTTAAACTCAATAAATATTTTGCTTTCTCTGAAACGTTCGCAGGGTGACGAGAGGCTAAAAACTGAAAAAATCTTTCAACAACACTCGTATCCTCGAACACGTTTGAGTAACGCTCCACCAGAAACCTAACTCGGTTTTGCCTTGAATTTTCTACGACGATACACCCAGAGTGATGCATTTTTTTGAAAAGTTCCGATGGTATATTAACATTGCCAATTTTGTTGCTTTCAGCCTCTAAGAAGACGGGTTTGGACAAATCTAATTTTCTGATTTGTTCCATTAACAGTGTTTCAAAGTACTTTTGCCTCGGTTGCTCCGTGCCTGGAAAACCACCTAACATCGAACCCCGATGAGAAGCCAATCCCTCTAAATCAAGTATATTTCCACCCAAAGACGAGATATGTGAAAGAATTTCTGTCTTACCATTTCCAGTTCTCCCGCTAATTACGATTAGCGTGCAAGCCTTTGAGAATTGTTCGATCTCACGAATTACTGATTTCCGATATGTTTTATAACCCCCGTCCAGCACAGCACATTTCCACCCAATAGATGCACATATCGTTGCAAACGAATTCGAACGCTGCCCTCCCCTCGCACAATAAAACAGAGGTTTGAATGATTTTTTCTTATCGCGGAAAAATGTTTGCAAGTGAGAAGCAATATTTAATGACACCAATCTCGCACCGATTTTTTTTGCTTCAAATGGTGAGGTGTTCTTGTAGATGGTACCGACTTTTTCGTGCTCGTTATTTTTCAAAACCGGCAGATTTATAGCCCCGATTATATGGTCTTCATGAAATTCCTTAGGTGACCTAACATCGATGACTGCATCGCAGTCACCAATATTTTCTATCTTTTTTTGGTCGATATACAGTGTCATTTCGTCAGTATAATTAATATTTTTTAAGAGTTTCCGAAATCTTACAGGCGTATTATTTCCATGTTCAGTAACCAAAAACTGGGTTGAGATTTTCAGACACTGTTCGCTCTAAATTGGCAGTCTGAGCCTCTGTAAAGTAGTCTGTGTAACCTCCAATTAGACCTCTCCTAGTCTTGTAAGTATTTTCGTCTTTTGGGTCATCAGTGCTTACTCGGAAATCACCCTTATAGAAATTTTGCGCTTCACGTTTTTTCATACTTGCAAAGTCAGTAAATTTAACAGCTTCAGCAATTTCAAAATCAGCGAAATCCAAATTCAAAAATTTAATGATATTCTTAAAACCTTCAAAAGGATCCTTTCTAAGATCCTCATAGCGAGAAATAATGTGATCATCGCATATTGAAATAGCCTGAGCCCAATGGTTCATAAAACGGATAATTGTCGGCAATCCACCTCGCAAACCAGAAGCCCCAACAACAAAATCATGAATATCTGCGCTCTCCAAATAACCACTTCTTTTACTTTGCTGAAAAAACATCGAAACTGCTGTGTCTAATGGGTGCCGAATCAAGAGCACGGTTCTAGAGCCCGCAAAATAACCCTTTTGCCCTCCCTCAGGCAAAAATTCATTGCCAGCCAAAACATGAGCATCATCGTGGGTAAAGAATAACCTAGGAAGTTCAGAAAATGTTCGATAAGCATGGGTGAAATCAATAATTTCATTTTCAGGCAAACATAAACGCTTTTGGAACAAGCGCGAAAGCATCACCTCAACCCACGTTCTACCGCTCTTTGGATATGATAAGATGACTGCGTCAGCTCGCATAACCCCCTCCATCATGCGAGTACGAAACTTGTAGGCTTTCCTTTTAAATCGCGGCAAGAATGGATAACAAAATGGGAAACCTACCCTTCGGGCAATACACAAACCCTCATACATTGTTCGATAAACCATAGTGCCCCGTCGTAAAACCGAATCAAGATTAGCTAACCAGCAGGCAACCTTTTTTGCCAACAGATATGCTCTTTAACACTTGAAGGCATCTCTGACCACCGGCGCATATCTTAGTCTTATTGCTCAAACAGGGCTATTTCAAATGCTTGCTCCAAGCTGTAGGCATAATTCTCGCGGGCAAGTATCCGGACTACAATTTGCTGTGGTCGCCCCTTAAGCAACTCTGCGCAGTCAATAGCTTCGGAAAACCAGAATGCCGCATTATCCCAATTCTGCTCCACACCAAGGCCTCTAGCAAACAGCAACCCCATTGCAATTTGCGCCCTTGCATCCCTTTGCTCTGCAAGGGGTTTCATCTCTTTTCTGACGACATCCCAATCTTCTCTCAAAAAGGCTTCCCGCCCTTTCTCAAAGCCAGCAAATGAAATAGACGGCAGCATAGTCGCTAGGAAAAAAATCACTTTTAAAAAAGACCTCATTTTACTCACTCTTGTTTGCTAAAAGACGTAAAAAAACACAAATCCCAAATAATCCACGGGCCTTGTAATTTCCTCGGCGTTAAACTTATTCGACAAAATAAAAAACGAGTTTGAAAAATCTCTGTGCTTTGTGACACTAATTAGGCGGGTTTGAGGCAATAACGTGAAATATGCGCACAATATCTATTCTTTGGAAGGGTTCGTCGTGATTAGGTATTATCCTAATTTTTGTTAAAACTTCTATCCGGGTCGTTTAATACCAACATTCAAAATTAAGGGATCGTGCCTGTCCACGCCTTGTGCTATTTTTGCACTATTATCTCGACAAGTTATAATGACAGGGAGGATGCGTTTATGCCACACCAGATTATCCTTACTGGGGATATCAACCTTTTAGGCGTTAAGGACCCCAAAACACCCTTTGCCAGAGTAAGGCAAACCCTCCTGGCGGCGGATCTTGTAATATCAAACTTTGAATGTTGTCTTTACGAACCTGATAGGGAACGTTCAATATACGAAGAAGGTTTTTACGCAGACCTTGCAGCGGGTGAGGCTCTTATCGATGCCGGTATAGGAATAATTGGTAATGCAAATAATGTGAACTTTGGTGGGCCAGCAATCAGAAGCTCTTGTGCTAGGCTAGATGAACTTGGCATTCCCCACGCCGGTGCTGGTATAGACCGAAAAAGCGCTTACGCCTCTGTAATTGTCGAGCGCGATGGCATAAAATATGGGTTCTTGCAAAGAAGTTCCGTTTACTGGTCCCATGGAGGACACGAAGCTACGGCAGAATTCCCCGGAATTGCAGTTCTAGAGGCACATACTGCATACAAACCACGAGTCTCAGAAACACGTACTCTAACACGGCCCGGCCACGCACCTGAAATCATTACTTGGTGCGAACCTGATTCTTTGAAAAATTTCTGTGACGATATCTCAGAATTGCGAAGTTCGTGTGATATATTGATTTGCTCTAATCATTGGGGTTGTGATCACGATATCCTTCAGTATATGGAGCAAGCTGGTCGCGCTGCTATTGACGCTGGAGCAGATGTCGTTATGGGGCATGGCCCACATTTTCCATTAGGCATAGAAGTCTATAAAAATAAACCCATATTTTACAGCCTGGGAAGTTTCTCTTTTCATACTGGTCATGGTGCAAAAAAACATCCGGATTGGATTGGCATGATGCCGATATTAACCGGTAGTGGTAATGGAATCGTTGAAGCACGGTTTGCTCTCGTGAGACACAACCAAAAAAACGAAACGTATTTCGTTTCGCCGGCTGATGAAGCAACGGAACTTGAGTCTATATATGCAAGTTCAGAACCGTATGATACTAGATTTTCGATCGATGGGAATGAGGTGGTTTTAAAACTATAAGATCTATTGGTTCCCAATCTATTTTGGAAACGCTTCCGGCCACGCAGATGGCATGGCCCGCTGATATTGTGGGGGATAAACCATCTCGACCCCAAGTTCATAAGCCGCCCTCCAAGTCCATCGAGGTTCGTATAGACCCCTTGCCAATGCCACCATATCGGCTTTCCCATCCTCAACGATAGCATTTGCAAATTTTGGTTCGCGTATCATGCCTACCGCCATCACTGGTATATCGACCTCGGATTTTAACTGCTCAGCACCGAGTACCTGATAGCCAGGCTCGAGAGCAATACTTTGATCAAAAGTTACACCGCCACCCGAACAGGTTACGTAATCACAGCCCAATGCTTTCAATTTATGACTCAAAACTATTGAGTCTTCGATACTCCATCCTCTCTGATTGAAATCTAACGCGGATATACGAACTCCTAATGTCTTCTTAGCTGGCCAAACGTCTCTCACTGATTCAAATAGTTCCAAGGGAAAACTAATACGGCCATTTAAATCACCACCGTACTTATCGTCACGCATATTTGCGAGCGGTGAAAGAAATTCATGAAGAAGATACCCGTGCGCATAGTGTAATTCTATCAGGCCATAACCAAGGATCTCTGCGCGCTCTGCCGAATGAATGAAGGCCGATTTAATCGCCCCTATGATATCCAGCGACAACATATTTGGCGTTGGCCAATTGTCTGCCATTGCCAATGCCGAAGGAGCTTCTGTTTCCCAAGCATAAGGACCTATTAGAGGCCCCCTGCCCTCCCATGGCCGCTGACAGGAACCTTTTCTACCAGCATGACAGAGTTGCATCCCAATGGGGACCTTGCTTACTTGTCTAATGAATTTCAAGACACGGGCTAAAGCAGCCTCATTTTCATCAGAATAAAGCCCTAAACAGCCGTGGTTTATTCGGCCTTCTGGCAAAACTGCCGTAGCCTCATGGATAAGCATACCCGCACCGGACAATGCAAAATTACCAAGGTGCATTAAATGCCAATCAGTAGCATTACCCTCGTGTGCACTTTATTGGCACATTGGAGACACCACGATTCGATTATCAAGATTTAATTCCCGAGGTGTCATCGGCGTGAATAGTGGTGCCCTCATTTTATCATTTTCCATCTTCAAAGCATGTTATGATTTTGTTTGTTTCTAGCTCATTCATTCGCTCCTTGTCATAACCAAGCTCACTTAATATCTCTCGCGTATGCTGGCCGACTGTCGGAGGTTGCATTCTGAGGCCAATATCATGATCACCAATTTCAATAGGTAACCTCGGGAGCTTAGTTGTTCGCCCATCAGGCAAGCATGTTTCAAGCATTCGTCCTTTATAATTCAGCTGCGGGTCATCGAAGAGGTCTTTGGTTTCCGCAACTGGCGCGAAAGGAATGTTAATTTCTTCGCAAACAGCAAGTATTTCATCTTTACTGAGGGATTTTATGATTTTACGGACGATAGGTTTCAGCCGCTCCTGAGCTGAGACACGATCTTCATTCGTTTTAAAAGCAGGATCATTTAGCAGATCATACCTTTCAAATCTCTCACAAAAACGTCGCCAATGATTATCACTGGTAATACCTATAAATACTTGTTCACGATCATTAGTCTCCATAACCTCGTAGATGGCCCACGCACTCCAACGTGCAGGCATCGGAGGAACCTCCCTTTGTTGAATCGCTTCACCGGACATGTGGGAACCCATAAGATGAGCAACATTTTCAAATAGTGCGCTTTTAACTAGTTGGCCTTCACCAGTTTTATCGCGCTCGCGCAGTGCTGCTAGAATTCCAACCACTCCAAAGGTACCGCCCATAATGTCAATGACAGATGCTCCGGCACGCAAAGGCTGGCCAGGAGGGCCTGTCATGTATGCAAGCCCTCCCATGAATTGTACAACTTCGTCGAGAGCCTGACGTTTTGCATAAGGCCCACTAAGAAAACCTTTCAACGCGCAATAGACTAACGCGGGGTTAATTTTAATAGCTGTGTTAAATCCGCAACCAAGTCGCTCCATCGTTCCGGGCGCAAAGTTTTCCGTGAGCACATCGGCTTCAGAAATAAGCTTATGGGCAATCTCAAGTCCTTCAGCCGTTTTCAAATTTACCGCTATGGACCGTCGATTCCGATTAAACGTAGAAAAAAATCCTGCTGCAAATCCCGCAAGCTTTCGTGTTTTATCTCCTGAGGGGGCGAGCTCAACCTTAATCACATCTGCTCCAAGGTCAGCCAAAACCACTCCACAGGAGGGACCCATGATGATTTGACAGAATTCTACTACCTTCAATCCTGCCAAAGGTAAGGGTTTGTCTTGATTGTATGACATAATTCCTCCCAACCGGGCGAATCAGTGGCGGAATGCACCTTCGGATCGCATCATATCAATTGCGCCCCTAACTGCATCTGCCGTGCGATCAGCATCAGCTTCGGAGTGCACCGCAGAGACTTTGCCGGCTAATTTACCATTAATGTCAATTCCGTTAACCATCAAGGCAAGCCTGAATTTAGTTGTGACTTCTTGATCACTTTTGAAGAAGTCGCACTTTTTTTCCATGAATTCGAAGTTCTCAGGATCGAGAGCTACGTTATCTGGGTTGGTAAAAAAATGAAGTTCTGAGAATTGTCCGTAACAAGCCCAACGAATATCTTCTTCAACGAATACTTTATTAACTTTGGCACGAATATTACGGGCAGTATCGATTGCGTCCTGCGTTGGGCTCTCGTCCCGTACTTTCCGCAGCATTGCTACTCCAGCAGATGCAGAGAGAGGATTGGCATTAAAGGTTCCCTGGTGTCCAATTTTTTCAAAACCTTTTGCTTCCGCGACATCAAAATCAAGCTGATCAAGCAACTCAGTGCTACCGCAGATTGCTCCACCAGGAAGACCACCAGCAACAATTTTTGCAAGGCTTGTTAGGTCAGGAATTACATTGTGAACCTGTTGCGCTCCGCCGGGTGCGGCACGAAAACCTGAAACAACCTCATCAAAAATAAGAACTATACCGTGCTTTTTTGTGATTTCTCGAAGCCCACATAAAAACCTGCCAGTCACTGGTGTTTTGCCGAAGGCTGACCCGGTTGGTTCAATTATTACCGCCGCAATGTCATCATGAGCTTCAATAATACGTTTTGTCTCATCAATATCATCAGGAGGCGCCATCACAACATTCTCGGCAATTCCATTAAGGACTCCCGGCGTGGGTGAGCCATCGAAGTGATTTGATACCCCAAAGGCAACATGGTCCTGCCAGCCATGATAGTGCCCTTTGAAGCGCAGCAGTTTCTCGCGCCCTGTATGCGCTCGAGCTAAGCGTAGTGCCATAAGATTGGCCTCTGTACCAGATGAGAGAAACCTTACCTCTTCTGCGCACGCAATGAGATCTTTTACCAGACTTCCCCATGCTATTTCGAGCCGATGGCCAGCCCCATAATGAGTCCCTTTATCAATTTGTTCGTGCACTGCAGCTGTAACAACTGGATGATTATGTCCTAAAAGAAGCGCACCATGCCCCCCAAAAAAATCTACATACTCATTGCCATCAACATCCCACTTTCGCGAACCCTGAGCCTTATCAACGTAAAGTCCATACGGGCGCAAATGACGTGAGTCATGCGTCAAACCACTCGGGAAGTGTTCGTTAGCTTCCTTTGCACACACTGCGGAAAGCGGTGTCTTCTCTTTGTAAGCCGCTACAATTCTTGAGTTTGTTAAAAAATTATCTGCCATCATATACCTCTCTCGACCAGTACTTCAGTGAAAAAATTGTTTTGGACCTAAATGCGACTCCGCAGCCTTATATTGTGTTTATAACGGATTATTAGTTAATCCAAGGTGTAAGAAAAATTAAATATAAATGTCAGATATATATTTTTTTTGTCTTTTAAATTTTTTGATACCATGCCTTTATGATGCGCTAACAAAGTCAAATAAACCACATCGTATAAGCACTTTATGTTTTAGTTTCCGGCACGTCCGTAGCGTATGCAAATAAAAGGGTCGCGAGCTTGTTACTCAGACTACCTGAGCAACCAAGGCACATTAGTTTCCCAAGATAAAAATTGAGCTACCCAAAAGCCATAAAAGGCCAAATCATTCCTGTGGACATGAATGTTTATTCATTAACTTTCAATGATTTAGGGTCCTTTTAAATTTTATTATGGCGGATTAGTTGGCGCGCACAGTGCCTTTTGAACCGTCTGCGCACGTCTCTTATAGATCCATTAATCGGCTGCACAAAGCGTATTTCGAAAAAAGAAATTGGCTTGGTACCAACCCTCTCAAATAAGGAATTTTATGTCCGTTTGGCCTGTCAATTTTTTCAGTCGAACCAGTGTTTCAAAGCCTACCAAGGGAACTTTCCAACGATACATCTAAAATACAGCATATTTTTAAAAAAATTATTATTTGCACGACGCCCTAGTTTAAAATACGAAAAATGTGCTAAAGAACTCTGGACGGTCCGTTGTAGGGGCCATCGCAACGGACCACAGTTATGGTTTTCCGTAATAGTTAGGGATTAACGTACAGGAGATTATGATATGGGTAAGGGACTAGACCCCGCAGATTTAGTAGGGGTATCGTTTTGGATTATTTCTGCTGCTATGGTGGCAGCAACCTTTTTCTTTTGGGTTGAAAGAGATCGGGCCGAAGGTAAGTGGAAGACTTCTTTGACCGTAGCCGCAATGGTTACGGGTATTGCAGCCATCCATTATTTTTATATGCGGGAAGTTTGGGTCAATACTGGCCAAAGCCCAACCGTATTCAGATATGTTGATTGGTTACTCACAGTGCCACTGCAAATTATTGAGTTCTATCTCATACTTGCAGCGATCACACTTGTTGCAGCCTCGGTGTTCTGGCGTTTGCTTATTGCGTCCTTAGTGATGCTGATAGCTGGGTATCTTGGCGAAATAGGTGCCGTTAGCGTCTGGGGTGGCTTCGCTGTGGGCATGGCTGGTTGGCTCTACATCATCTACGAAGTGTTCGCGGGTGAGGCTAGCCAAATAAATGCCAGTAAGGGAACGAAAGCAAGCCAGCAAGCATTTGCTGCGCTCCGCATAATCGTTACCGTTGGTTGGGCAATTTACCCACTCGGTTACATCTATGGGTATGCTGCGGCAACTCCAGATGTTGCCAGCCTCAACATAATTTATAACCTCGCAGATTTTGTTAACAAGATCGCATTTGGGGTTGTAATTTGGGCGGCGGCTACCGGATCGATCTGGGCAGCTACTTCGTCCAAGAAGTAAATAAGGCACTAAACCTAACTAGTCCGGGCTGGCTTTTTCAAAGCCAGCCCGGAGCTTTATGGCTTTATGATGGTTCATGCCTTACGCCATTCCGATACTAGTATGTTCGATACGAGTGAAAGAGTGTCTGCTCTGTCCAGTATTGAAAACAGAATGCTTGAACTCGTGTCATGCGCTGATGACCTGCATTCAGATATAAAAACTGCCGTACACTACCACCTGAACGGCGAAGGCAGGAGAATACGGGCGCAGTTAGCTATCGATAGTAGTTTCGCGCTGGACCTAGACTCAGATGATACAATCGCGATAGGTGCAACAGTTGAATTACTTCACAATGCATCTCTAGTACATGACGATTTGCAAGACAGAGATGAAATGCGCAGGGGAGCACCTAGTGTATGGGCAAAGTTTGGTGAACCAATTGCCATTTGTGTTGGAGACCTGCTGATATCAGCTGCCTATGCTGCCAGCGCAAGCCTCAAAAGAACTACTAATTCGGCAAATTTTATACAAACCGTCCATAGTAGCGTATCTAGAACCATTTATGGACAATCCGCAGATCTCTATGCACAGGTACATAAGCCCAAAGAGCTGAACATCTATGAGCAAATAGCAGCAGCCAAGTCAGGGCCTCTATTAAGCATGCCAATGGAATTACCTTTAATCGTTGCCGGTCATAACGACAAAATTGAAGCATGTAGGAGAGCATTAAATTATTATGCGATAGCATATCAAATCGCCGACGACATCAATGACATTGACTTGGACCAACGCTTTGAGGACGATCAAGTTCGATTGAATGCGGTGTTAATTTTCGGTGAAGGGACTGTCACTAAAGATGCAATAAGCCGATCTACCGAAAGATTAAATCAATTATTGCAATTAGCACTCAAAGAAGCCGAGGAATTGCCCTCATCATGCCATGATACCTTGACACGGTATTGTCATTTTCTAACTAAGAGACAATGAAGGATGCTGTTGTAATTGGTGGAGGTTTTGGCGGTATTGCCGCATCTTTGAGGCTAAGGGCGAAGGGCTATAGTGTTGAGCTTTTTGAACGTAACGCAGAAATAGGCGGCAGAGCTCAAGTTTTTAAATTGGACGGATTCACACATGATGCCGGCCCTACGGTAATAACCGCCCCATTTTTATTTGAAGAACTTTTCAATCTCTTCGGAAAGAAACTGTCGGATTACATCACCCTTGTACCTGTCAATCCCTGGTACCGCTTTTATTTCCCTGATGAAACACAGTTTAATTATGGTGGAACATTGGAGGACACACTTTCCGAGATACGAAAATTTGAGCCAGGTGATACCGAGGGGTATCTGAAACTTCTCAACCATTCAAAACAAATATTTGAGGTTGCTTTTGATGAATTATCCGACCAGCCATTCCATGAATTTAGCTTGCTGTTTAAAACAACTCCCTCATTAGTAAAGCTTAAGTCCTACAAGACAGTTTGGCAGTTAGTAAGTACCTATCTGAAAAATGAAAAATTACGCCAGGCGTTTTCTATACAACCACTTCTTCTTGGTGGGAGCCCATTTGATACAACGTGTATTTATTCCTTGATCCATTTTCTCGAGCGCAAATGGGGTATTTATTTTCCGATCGGTGGCACTGGCGCTTTAGTGCAAGCCTTAAAAAAATTAATGGACGAGGAAGGCATAAAAATCACCACTAATACTACGATTGAAAAAATTATCGTTGAAAATCAAACAACCACAGGAGTTATAAATAACTCAGGCAATAAAGTTGGTGCGGATATAGTTGTTTCAAATGCTGACCCAATGCACATGTATGGCAGCATGATATCAAGGAGCGACCAATCAATAACAGCACGCGCCAAGCACAGATTATCGAAAGTTTCGATGGGTCTTTACGTATTATACTTCGGAACACGTCGGACCTACTCAGATGTAGCGCATCACACTATTTGGATGGGGACCCGCTACAAAGAGCTGTTAAAGGATATTTTTGATCGCAAAATTTTAGCGGATGATTTTTCACTTTACCTTCATCGTCCTACAGCTACAGATCCTAATTTTGCACCTGCAGGGTGTGATTCATTTTACGTTCTGTGTCCTGTCCCAAATCTTCTTGGTTCAGTAGATTGGGAAATCGAGGGGCCACTTCTCCAAGAAAGAATCGTTAACGCACTTGGTAATACCATTCTTCCCGATCTTGCATCAACGATTTGCTCGACTTTTTTCATGACACCAGAAGATTTTAAGGATAACTATCTCACTGCATATGGGAGTGGGTTTTCTGTAGCGCCAACATTTAAACAATCTGCTTGGTTTCGGTTTCATAATAAAGCAGAGGGCCCGAAGAATTTATTTTTAGTGGGAGCCGGAACCCACCCGGGGGCAGGATTGCCAGGGGTCATTAGCTCTGCAAAGGTAGTAGATAAAATGATACCTCAGTCAAAATAAAAGATGAACGAAACCATTAACGAAAATATCTTTCGCACCCATGCAAGTTCATTTTATTTTGCCAGCTTCTGGCTAGGCGCCAAGGATTTTAAGTCAGTATCCGCACTATACGCATTGTGCAGAAAGGTAGACGATATAGCTGACGATGGTGTCTCAAAAAGTAAAGCGTTCAAGCAACTCACTCATGTCATCGAAAGCATCCAAGCAAAAGACATTACCAATGAATACGTCGAACATTTATCGTCTATTTACCCACCAGTCGATGCTGAAATATTTACTCATTTATTATTGGGTGTAAGAAGCGACACCCAACCAGTGGCTGTATCAGATGAAAAAGAACTTTTACAATATTGTTACCAAGTAGCAGGCACGGTGGGTTTGATGATGTGTAATGTTCTCAAAGTAAATGACCCGCGGGCATTAGCACATGCAATCGACTTGGGTATTGCAATGCAATTAACTAATATTGCTCGTGATGTCAGCGATGACGCAAAGATTGGACGCCGCTATCTTCCGGCAACATGGGTGAATAGTTGTAAGGCTGCTGAGATCTTATCCCCCTCAGACGAACAAGAGATTCTCATACAAACCGCTGTAGAACGATTACTTGTTTTAGCAGAAAAATATTATGCTTCGGGCTTTGTTGGCCTTCCATTTTTGAGCTTTCGAGTGCGATTCGTAGTGCTGGTAGCCGGTCGAGTTTATCGGAGGATAGGCGCCAAGATTCGGAAATCTAAGTTCAATGTTTGGGGCGAGCGCATCTACACGACTAAAATGGAAAAACTAATCGAGCTGATAGTTTCTAGCTTTATATGTTCTGCCGCTCCATCAATACGGTGTTATAAAACAGGCCACAACAGTACTTTACATGAGGCTTTGAGAGGATACCCGGGAGCCAATACTGAGGGATAAATTTATTTGATGGTCTGGATACATATCGTAGGTGGTGGTGTTGCAGGGCTGTCGTTAGCAAGTGAGCTTTCGAAGCATAAGATTCTACCTGGCTCAGTTGTTGTTAGTGATCCAAATTTTAATGCTCGAGATGATCGTACCTACAGCTTCTGGTCCGACCGTGATCATTCAAATTTCTTGCCTGGGACAAGCCAGTATTCAAAATGGGTGGTCTCTTCAGAGAATAGAAGTGTAACGCAGACTGGCAAAAATTGGCACTATTATAGAATTTCGGGTCGCGCCTTTTACGAAAAATGCAAGAAGGTTATTGAACGCCATCCCCAATGCTTCCTCAATAGGGACACGTTAGTTTCAAAACCTTCGGCAAAGTATGTATTCGACAGCCGTCCCCCCTCAACAGATCGCTTTCGTGCCTATCAAAGTTTCGTGGGAATAGAAATTAACTGTGAGCACAATTTTGCCAAGGATGTCGCACTACTTATGACAAATATGAGAGCAGAGGACTCCGGATTATATTTTGAGTACATGTTGCCAATAACTAATACAAGTTTGCTTATTGAAAGTACCTATTTTGGTGCAATGCCAGGAAATATAAAAAATCTTGAAAAAAATTCGCTAGAATGGATCAAAAACAATAATCTTACAGGAAAAATTATTCGAAAAGAGAAGGCGCATATTCCAATGGGACTTCGCCCTAGCACCAATGATGATTGGGGTATTCCAATAGGGGCTCGTGGAGGAATGACCCGTGCCTCTAGTGGCTATGGCTTTATGAACATGCGTTCCTGGGCAAAAATAACAGCCAAAACACTTACGGCTGGAAAACCAATAACAAAATATCGGCCGCCTTTGCTTGAAACCTGGATGGACCTACAACTTATAAAGATCATACAAGAGCATCCCCATCATCTGCCAAAAATTTTTTTAGATATAGCACAAAAAACAAAGGGCGATGACTTTGCTTCATTCTTGACCAAAGCCCGCCCCCTCAATGCCCTGCAGGTAATTACTAGCGCACCAGCAAAGCCATTCTTAAAATCAATTATGCAAATGATTAAAGAGAAATAATGTATTGGGAATATACAGCAATAGCACTGATTATCCTTGGCGGACTACCGCATGGCGCGCTAGATCCTGTTCTGGCAAAAAATGCCCGTATTTATACCACTAAATATGGGTTCATAATCTTTATCTGCGCCTATTCATTCATAGGTATATTGACAACACTTTTCTGGCTAAAGTTACCTTTTATAGGACTGAGTTTGTTCATTCTTATATCGGTTTATCATTTTAGCAGAGACCAAATTTCTTTAATGCATGGTATTCCATATGCCACACTTATACTAGCGCTGACAGTCTGGTTTTGGCCTACCGAGGTAGAAC
The DNA here is from genome assembly GCA_036339585.1 of Pseudomonadota bacterium. Taxonomy (NCBI): domain Bacteria; kingdom Pseudomonadati; phylum Pseudomonadota; species Pseudomonadota bacterium. The sequence continues at coordinate 27,714 of JAYZAS010000016.1, read as the reverse complement.
AAATTTTTAGAGGTTTAATTTTCGGAGAAGATCCTAACTATATTATTACAGTAATCCATTTTGCTGGCTATATAGCTGTCTTATCCTTACTTCTTGAGATCAAAAATTGGAATTCACAAATATTATTTGATCTACTTATATTATTGTGTTTCGCAGTTTTTTTTCCCCCTCTAATATATTTTTCCCTCTATTTTGTTTTTATTCACAGCGCGCGACACATCAAACACGAATTTACCCTCCTGGATAAAGGAACACAGTACGTGGCCGTCAAAAATATGGTTACTTATTCAGGGCTAACATTACTGCTCGCACTACTAGCTTACGGCTGGTTTTCCTCAAATGAAGATTTGACTGATCTGCACTTCAAAATACTATTTATTGGCTTGGCGGCAATAACGGTGCCTCATATGCTTTTAATTGAATTGTTACGAATGCTTCGAGTTAAAGTCACCCCAGCTAAATTCAATTAAATCTCGTATGATTCGTCCATAACGCCTTGAAACCATCCGAGAATGTAACAACCCCAAGCTACTTGACCCTGCTTGTTCATCTCTATTTGATACATACCAGCACCTGTCACAAATATTGGAGTTTGCTAATGAATCGATTTTGTTATGAATGAAGACAATATTAATTTCTCAGCCCCGCTTGTTTCCACAACCTGGCTAAATGCTCATCTTGAAGCAGATAATGTGCGCATCATTGATGGCACATATTTCCTTCCAAATACTCGGCGTAACGCAGCTATTGAATATGAGGCCGAGCATATACCCGGAGCCTGTTTTTTTGATATTGATGACATAAGCGATCCGCAAGACACGTTACCTCACATGATACCACCGGCCGAAATTTTTTCTTCAAGGGTCAGAAAGATGGGGATCAGCGATAGTGACTATATCGTCGTCTATGACAGGCTGGGTGTTTTTTCGTCGCCACGAATATGGTGGACCTTTCAGCTCTTCGGCCATGAAAATATAGCTATCCTCGACGGCGGGCTCCCAAAATGGCTTAGGGAAAAATTACCGGTCACTGATCAAAAATATTCACCAAAAGATGGGCATTTTACCGCCCATTTGAATACAAAATTTTTGCGGACATTTGACCAAATTAGAGCAAATTTAGACACCAATGAGGAATTAGTAATTGACGGAAGGCCTGCTGGCCGATTTTCTGGTGAGGAAGAGGAGCCACGGCCGGGTCTTGCTTGTGGTCATATCCCAGGCTCAGTTAATCTAATGCCTACCCTTTTTATGAATGCTGAAACCGGAGCGTTACTCTCAAAAAGTGAATTACGTAATGTTTTTGTTAAAGCAGGTATTGATCCAGAGGAACCCATGGCTATGACATGTGGTTCCGGAGTTGCAGCTGCCGCTCTTTCTTTCATAAGTTTTCTAGTAACTGGAAAGATAGCACCCGTTTATGATGGGTCGTGGACCGAGTGGGGAAGCACAGCAGGTGCCCCAGTAGCCACTAGTCAATCTTGATCTGATCTTTAACAATGGTAGGTGGTGTAACAAATAGTCTTACGGTTCAGGTCACGTACCTAAAAATGACTTCCCGCCCAAATGGTATCCCTCAACCAACACCTGACTTAAACTCTGAAGTTAAACTTAGTAGGGTTGAGAAGCCGTCCATCGACTTCTATCGTAATATCTACGCTGAAGTGGGACTTCCTTGGCTCTGGTATGAGCGCACTGAGATGACAGATGAAGAGCTTTTTAAGATAATATCTGACGATCGGGTCGAAATATATGTTCTCTACGTTGACGGAGAAGCCGCTGGCTTCGCAGAACTCGATTCGAGACAACCACCAAATCACGACTTGCGAGATATACACCTAGCATACTTCGGCTTAGCCAGTGGATATTTAGGGCGTGGCCTTGGCACTTTCTTCATAGCCTCAATTGTTGATATAGCCTGGGCTAAGGATATACGCCGAATTTGGCTGAGGACTTGCTCTTTAGACCACCCTGCTGCTCTGCCAACTTATCTAAAAGCAGGATTTGTAATATACGGCCGTGAAACCTGTGTTATTGAAGATCCTCGCACGCGTGATCTCATACCAAAAGTGCAAACGATTTAAAAAATTAAACTCCTAATAGGTCGGAAACATATTCACCAAGTGCCATAGAGCTGGTAATCCCAGGTGACTCAATTCCGAACATATTAACTAATCCGTCAATGCCGTGATCTTTTGGTCCCGAAACCATAAAGTCAGGTAGTGCGGTTCCTGGACCGTGTATTTTTGGCCTAATGCCGGCATAGTCTGGACTGAGAGAGTCATCTGGCAACCCTGGCCAGTAGGTACGTATTGCATCGTAAAATCCCTGGCACCGAGATGGGTCAACCTCATAATTAAAATCAGAGCTACCTTCAAGCCACTCAACATCTGGCCCAAATCGTGCTCTCCCACCCATGTCAACGGTAATGTGAACACCAAGCCCCCCATCGCGGGGAATGGGGTACACAAGTTTCGAAAACGGCGCCTTACACGATAGGCCGTAATAGTTTCCTTTAGCAAAATATTCCTTTGGAACACTCGCTGCCTCTAATCCGTTAATTTTTCTTGCCAGAGCCGGTGCTTTTAAACCAGCGCAATTTATTACACCGTTGCAATGCAAATCCATTGGCATCTCACCACCGACAGAGAGCTCTATATAATTGGATTTGACATTCCCAGACAAAACCGGGCTAAGGAATGCTATAACAGCTCCCCTCTCCTCTGCATCGCCCTGTAACGAAAGCATTAATGAATGACTATCAATTATACCGGTAGTCGGAGAATGAAGTGCCCCAACGCAACGCAATTCGGGTTCCATCGCTATAGCCTCATTGGCACGAATAAGATCGAGTGGCACACCATTCATTGAAGCTTTTTCTTGTATACCTTGCAATAATTCGAGCTGAGCTTCATCAGTAGCAACAATCAACTTCCCACAGTTACGGTAAGGAATGCCTCTTTCTTCACAGTACTGGTAAAGCATTATTTTCCCTTCGACGCAGACGCTGGCCTTTAGTGAACCAGGCTCATAATAAATGCCAGCATGTATGACCTCAGAATTACGCGAACTGGTTCCAGTGCCTATCGCATTTTCACTCTCTAAAACGATCACCTCACAGCCACGGAGAGAAAGAGAACGGGCTACGGCTAATCCCACCACCCCGGCACCTATCACTGCATATTCAATCCGTTCAGCCATATCCATAGTTTCCTTATGCACCAATTGCGTAAAATCTGTTAGAGTGAGAAATCCCACCCCAATTTATGTCAACACCCCTTTGGAAAGAGCATATAACCGAATTCGGAGATGATATGAAGGACGATACTAAAATAATTCACTCAGGCCGAGCCCCTTTTGATCATTATGGCGCCGTAAACACACCCGTTTACCACGCCTCAACGATTTTATTTCCGACAATGGCGCAATACCTATCCCGGGGGACTGACCCCAATGTGAAGGTGCGTTACGGATTACGTGGCACGCCGACGTCATTTGCCCTGGAAGATGCGCTTACTGAACTTGAGTCTGGTGCTGGAACAATTTTAAATCCATCGGGTTTACAGGCAATTACAATGGCTTTTATGGCATTTGTTGAGCCCGGAGATCACATTCTTGTAACTGATAATACATATGCCCCCTGCCGTTCTTTCTGCGATAATTTCCTTTCCCGCTTTGGAGTTACTACTGAATACTATGATCCGCTCATCGGTGAAGGTGTAAAAGATCTTTTACGTCAAAACACAAAGTTAATTTGGACTGAGTCACCTGGTTCGCAAACCTTTGAAATGCAGGATATACCAGTCATCGCAGATATTGCTCGCCAAGCTGGTGTCATTTCCATGATAGATAATACTTGGTCATCGGGTTATTTTTTCAAAGCAATCGAAAATGGCATAGATGTATCCATTCACGCCTCTACAAAATATATAAGCGGTCACTCGGACGTGATGATGGGCGCAATAATTTGTAATGAAGCCACTTATAAAAAAGTTAAAGAAACCACAGACCTATTTGGGAACTTCGCTGCACCAGACGATGTATATCTTACACTAAGAGGTTTGCGAACTTTGAGCGTGCGAATGAGGCGCCAGCACACAAATGGCATTAAAATAGCGAAGTGGTTAGAGGCGCATCCACTGGTTAAGAAGGTTATGCATCCAGCCCTTGAGAGCGACCGTGGGCATCATATTTGGAGACGCGACTTCACTGGCGCGGCAAGCCTCTTTGGTTTTATCATCAGTGAAACTGACCAAACCAGAGTCGCTGCTTTCTTAGATGGGATGAGGTTATTTGGCATGGGGTCAAGCTGGGGGGGATACGAAAGCTTATTGATCCCAACATTTCCGAATGAAAACCGGTCAGTAACCAAATGGGAACCTAACGGACAAACGATGCGCATTCATGTAGGATTAGAAGACCCGGAAGATTTAATAGCTGATCTTGAAGACGGGCTTCGAAGATTAGCTACATGACAAACTCTACTATGAAAAAGTTACCTAGAAGAACTTTCTGCCCGGCAATTTTTACCGCAAAGGATTTCACACCACGCTCCTCGGTAAAACTGGACTAGAAATTTGCATTTTTACGTCCCATGGCCTTAACTCTTCATTTATTAAGTCATTAACTTTTCAGCAAGTTGGGACAACTATGAATCACCGGGTCTTACCACCTGCTAAAAATAAAAGCGATGTGCTTTCGAAAATTGTAACAATTCCTGAGCTGAAGAAATTACTAAGCACACGGCGAATGGCTAGCTCCAAGGTTGTTCTATGTCACGGAGTTTTTGATTTATTACACATGGGGCACGTTCGACACTTTCAAGAAGCGCGAGCAATGGGGGATCTCCTTATTGTATCGATTACTGCGGATGCTTTTGTAAATAAAGGACCGGGTAAGCCCGTTTTTTCTCAGGGCCTGCGCGCCGAAATGCTTGCGGCTCTCTCATGTGTTGACTGGGTAACAGTCAATGATGCCCCCGATGCTTTACCTGTCATCGACGCTATCAAACCAGATTTCTATGCAAAGGGTTCAGATTACTCCGACGCTAAAAATGACATTACCGGCAAAATTAATGTGGAGCAAAAAAAAGCCGAATCCTATGGCGGAAAGCTGGCTATAACAGATGATATAACATTTAGTTCCTCTGAACTACTCAATCGTCATTTTGATGTGTTCGACCAACCGGTGCGTGATTTCTTATCACATATGCGTCTAAATGGGGCGCTTGAGCGCTTAAACAAACATTTGGAACAGCTTGCTCAAATGAGAGTTTTAGTGGTTGGGGATGCAATTATTGATGAATACAGATACGTAGCACCACTTGGAAAATCACCAAAAGAAAATATGATTGCCACTAAGTTCGAAGAAAATGAGGTCTTTGCAGGCGGCGCCATTGCAACCGCTAATCACATAGCGGGAATATGTGCCCACGTCGATATCATGACGTGCCTAGGTGATAAGGAAGGAGATAGCGGACACGAGGACGAAGAAATTATCATGTCGGGCCTCGCTCAAAATGTCCAACTTTTACCTATCCGACGCCGCGGCGCTCCGACTACACGCAAGACACGTTTCATTGATCGATATTATTTCCGCAAACTATTCGAGGTTTATGATTTCGATGACGCGGCTCTTCCTCAGCCGTTACAAACGCAATTTGATCAGATGATTAAGGAGAAAATAGCAGATTATGATATCGTAATTGTGAATGACTTTGGGCATGGACTTATCGCAGCAGGGACAATAACAATCTTAACAAAGAATTCGAAGTTCTTAGCAGTAAACGCCCAATCAAACAGCGCCAATTTTGGATTTAATCTAATAACGCGCTATCCACGAGCTGATGTTGTCTTCATTGATACGCCAGAGGCCCAGCTTGCGGTCGGTAATAAAACTACTGATCCTGCGACCGTGGTGTCAAAAGTGCTGCCGACAAGGATGCAATGCGACAGATTTGTATTAACTCTTGGGGCAGGTGGCTGTACAACATGGGAGAAAGGTAAAAGCGTCCAAACTGTTCCAGCTTTCGCAACCTCTGTCGTAGACCTTGTCGGTGCTGGCGATGCCTTTCTTGCTGTAGCAGCCCCTTTTGTCGCAGTTGGCGCCTCGATGCGAGATGTTGGTTTCATGGGTAATATAGCCGGCGCTATCAAAGTAGGTATTGTAGGCCATCGGAGTTCAATCGATGCAGCCAAGTTAATGAAATCTATTACAGGCCTACTTAAATGACGGAATACCCTGCAACAATTGACCAATATCTCGAAAATATTTCAGCTCTTAGACACAAGATCACAGCGAGGAATAGTGCAGGAGCAATACTTTCACTCGCCGATGCCACAAAACAATCTATAGCGTTAATTAGGTGTGCATCACAGGATGGAGGAAAAATAATATTTATAGGCAACGGCGGCAGCGCAGCGATTGCAAGCCATATGGCTATTGACTTTTCAAAAAACGGCGGGATGCCAGCAGTTTGTTTCAACGACGCCGTGGCATTAACCTGCCTCACCAACGATCTGGGGTATGAAGAGGTGTTTTCTCAACCGATTCGAATGCTTGCAAAACCCAATGATGTTCTTGTAGCAATCAGCAGTTCGGGACAGTCACATAATATAATTAACGCTGTGAAAGCGGCGCAGTCAATTCCTATAAAAGTTATAACACTTAGCGGTTTTGATGAAGCTAACTTACTCATAAAGGAAGGAAATATAAATTTTCATGTCCCATCAACTCGTTATGGTGCCGTGGAAATTACGCATCTTACCTTATGCCATGCATTGCTTGATTTAATACTAGGAAAGAAAGCGGTCTAAGGGCGTTAGGCCTTTCCATCGCTTGAAAATCCGCTAAACCCGATCTGTTCTTTTTTCGAAAAACCTGCTGTCGCGTATTCCGCAGCATTCATAAAGGTTTTGTGTGCTCTTTCAGATTTGGATTTTCGTTTTTTCTTTAATTCTTGGTGTTTCCTCCAGGTAGTTCTTCGAACATCTTCGATTTCCTCCTGCGTCATGCCCTCTATACGAATAGAAGAAACAGAATACCTAATGTCATCAGGATCAAAAGATTCAGACAACAAACCTCTATCAATGGCCTCGTCATAAACTGGAGTGCCCGGAAGAGGAGTTACAACGGATAGGGCAAAGTCATCTAATTCTAAAGACATTGCATAATCGGCTGTATGAAGAATTGATTGTTTCGTTTCGTCCGGGAAACCAATCATTAAAAAGCCTCTGACCTCGATATTTTTTGATTTCGCATACTGTATAATTTCAGGAACGCGTGCTAAATCGACTCTTTTGTCAATTCGTTCATCTTGAATATCCTGGTTTGCAGACTCAATTGCAAGCGTAAGGCGATAGAAATTAGCTTCAGCAAGGAGATCAATCATCTCTTTATCCAAAGCATTTATCTCAGTACCCGCCGGAACGCTAAACACCATGTCAGGAAAATTTGCAGCGAGCTCGCGACAAAGGTCTTTAACTCTTGGACCGGAAACAAAAAAATTATCGTCTAGAAACTGAATTTCTTCCACACCAAATTCATCACGCAACCATCGAATTTCCTTAACCACATCATCATTTGTGCGCTTGCGGTAACCCTTAAAACCACCCATCAAAGGAGAAGTGCAATAAAAGCAAACATGAGGGCAGCCTCGGGTTGATACCATCACCGCGTGTCGCTCCGCTTGAACATCACCCCCACCTGCCCGAACTTCAGAAGTCCAGTAGGCCTCCATTGGAAACATGTCCCAAGCTGGCAGCGGAAGTTTCGCAAGGGATCCCGGATTAGGACCGTCCTTACGGAAGTAGTACTTGAAATCCTCGCCCTCTACGGCCGGCTTTATATTCGCCTGATTATCTATGATTTCTTTTCCATTGCGATGAAATAAACCGCGTATATCACGCAAGTCCTGCGTACCATTTAGTGCGTTGCATAGCTCAACAAAAGTTTCATCCGCTTCCCCCGTCAGAACGAAATCTACTTCAGGCCGTTTCATGACTTTTATTGGCATTGCTGAAGGATGATGGCCCCCTAACACAATAATTTTCTTTGGAAACTGCATTTTAATAGCTTCCACCAAACGAAAACTTTCCGCTGCTAGATTAGAAAAAAGAATACTGATCCCAATAAGGTCGGGATCAGATCTTTTTATGCGAGATAGGGCCTCCTCGACATCTAATCCATAGTAAACAAATTGTTCGGTATAACGCTCCTGATTATAGCCTTCAGCCAGCATATCCAGCACATCTACCAGATAACCAGCTTCTCGAGCCGCAGCGGCTAGATAGGCTAACCCGAGTGGAGGGTGACAATGCTTGCGCTCTGTAATTGTGCCATCTTTACCAATCAGGCAACGGCCTGGTGGCTGTATCAACATAACGCGATGGACTTTATGCATTCTGCTAAAAACTCGTTCAAAAAGGATAGGCTTCTAGGTTTTATCCGATCACACTGCAATTAGCACGCCAAATCAACCAAGGCTTTTGCTATGCGGCCCATTAGTTCACTAAATTCGCCCCTAGAACGAAATAAACGCAGACTTGGATACCATGGTGTGTCCTCACGTTCTAATTGCCACCGCCAGTCGGGTACACAATCAAGTATCACCCAAGTCGGTACACCCAGCGCCCCAGCTAAATGAGCAACCGATGTGTCTACGGTGATCAAAAGATCCACGTTGGAGAGTGCGCATGCGGTATCATAAAAATCATCGAACCCATCGCTTATATTTAGTAACGGTGTCTTAATATCTGAAAGTTGCTCGGCAGCGGCCCCCATTTGAAAACTAAAGAATGTAACGCCTGAGATAGAGAAGATTGGCTCAAATGCCTGAAGTGGTAGGCTTCGCCTATGATCGCGTGCATGATCCGGGTTTCCGGCCCAAACGAGACCGACCTTCAGTACCTGAGTGTTTGCGGGAAAACGACATTTTTTTTTCACTGAAATATATGGGACTTGAGAGGGTATCGTTTGCAATTGCGTTTTAAAAATGTACGGTAAGCTCATTAATGGCGCATGGCAATCGGCATGCAAGGGTTTATCACCCACTGTAACTTCGTCCACACCGTCAACGCATGAAAAAAGCCTTAGAAGCGACTGACGACAGCTTATCACGACCCTGCCCACTCGCTCTTTCACTAACTGAGCATAACGGATGAATTGAATCGCGTCGCCATGACCCTGCTCCGCCCACAGAATGATTGTCTCATTAGGCCGACATTCACCCTCCCAAAATGGCACACTAAATTTTTGCCGGTAGTCTTTTCTCTGCAGACGCCATTCATGTTCTGCAAAGCCATTTATGAAATCACCATCTAAAAGCAAAAGTTGTGCACGATTAACACGCGCGTAAACATGCTCAGGATTCAATTCAAGAGCCCTTGCCGTGGCCTCACGTGCCAAAGCATATTCACCTCTCAATCCTCTTGCTACACATAAGTTATTATACGCGTCAACATCCTCAGAGTCTTTTTCTATCTGTTCTTCAATTTCTTTCAGTGCTTCCGGAATACGGTCCAAACGCATCAAAGCGAGTGCAAGACCATTGCGAACTTTCGCGTGCCACGGAGCATACAATTGACATTTCTGGAAGTGTCTAAGAGCCACTTGGTAACGACTACGCTTATTCTCTAGAAGGCCGAGATTATAATGAGCATCGGCGTATTCAGGAGCCTGAGATAGTGCGCATAAATATGCGGATTCTGCTTCATCCAACCGTCCAAGCGTACTGAGCACTAGTCCCAAATTATTTGAATATTCCGGAATATCTGGATTAAGAACGATTGCTTTTTCTATGTAAATTAATGCCTGCTCATTATCTTTGAGTTGGTGATTGACAAGCCCTAAAAGGTTGAGTGCATCCGTATTGTGTACATCCAGATTAAGAATGGATTCGTAAAGCTTTCGCGCAGCATTGAAGTCACCCGATTGGTGTAATTTAACCGCGGCATTCATAATATCTGAAGTCACAAACGCACCTATTCCCAATTGAAGATTAACCTTTACTGTAATCTTTAATCAACGTAGAGGCTTTCCCAATTTGCAAAGATAAAATTACGACAAAGGAGATTCGGGCACACTAGGTATTTGGGGATCAAGATAGCCACCTATGAATTCACCATCTTCAGGTCGGATAAGTTTTGGTCTCCATGGCCAGATCATCGTTGTGCAGGCTTGCTCCTTATCATCAAATTTTCTTACCACCTCTCCCGCAGCCCTATAATTTTCTAACGCCAATGAGACATTACCCAAAATTTCGTGACAGTTAGCTAGTCGAACAAAAGTATCAAAACTCTTGCCTCCTAAAGATATTCCTTTTCCATAGGAACATATTGCTTTTTCAAGCTTTCCCATTTTTCTATATGCGTCTCCCATATAGTCCCAAGGCTCATAAAGTATCGGATCTTGGGTGGCTGAGGTTTCAAATGCTTTTATAGCTTCTTGGAGATTCCCCTCTTCATAAAGCGCAATTCCCAAATTAAAAAGGAAAGCAGGCTCATCTCTTTTAAGGGCTATCGCATTCTCAAAAAGATCAATTGCATCAGAATGTTTTCGAAATATGTTAGCCGCGACACCCAGCATTCCTATTGTATTTGCATGGTCGGGAGTCACTCGGAGGATCTGCTGAAATACCTGCACCCCCTTGTTGAATGTTGTAATTCCACCACAGAATAAACGAACGCCTAATTTAAATGCTGCGTCTATCTTCAATTCAGTTTTATTTGCGCCCGGCAAGTGATTTACAGAAATATTATTCTCGTGTCCGGTTTTCCCTAGCAAGGATTCAACATCGTGAACCTCGCGAATACATTCGTGATATTGAATGGGCACACAGTCCAGGCAGTACACTGTGTTTGCAGCCTCTACCAAGGCTAACTGCAAATCAAAATGCAAAGACGCCGGTAAATGGATGCCAAATTTATAAGCCTCCGTTGTGGAAAAAATGGCACAACTATCAAACGGTATCACTAAAGCAGTTTTTGACCCAGCCTGCCTATTATCTCTTATCAACCTTAGAAATTTGTCTCCGTATGCATCATCTTTGATTAATCTCTGAGAAGATTCAGAGCCCAAAAGTATAACCGTTAAAGCTAAATTTTCACCTTGCGAAGATCTCCACACATTAATGTAGGCTGCAGCTTGTATAGTTGCCTTCATAGGAAATTTCTGTTTCCTCTCAAAGGGCGGCAACATTGCCGGTTGTTGATAGCTCTCGTCATTCACCAGCGACTGACTATTTGTATTATTTTGGATAGCTAAAAATTCCAAGGCTCTATTGCGGCATATAAAGAAAGAAAACCCCCTGTTCTTGCGCACCAAAGGAATCCACTTCATTACCAATTGCAATGGAATATGCCCACCTACCGACATACTCTTTATGTTTTTTGGAACAATACAAATATGATTGGGCTGTTCAGGTACACCACTCGCAAACTTCACAAAGTTTTCAAGCGGATCTTCACATTCCAAATCATCATTTTTTTCTAAATCATACTCAACAAAGACAACCGGTTGATTTAATTCCTTAGGCTTTCCAAATTCGTTTTCCCAGATCTCCATTGTTTGCGTAGAACCAACTAAGGGCAGTACGAGGTGCTTATGCCGTCCCTTTAATATGGTCCTTCGTCTTGGAAATAAGGTTTCCTTTGCCTCATCTAACTTCTGTTTCTGCTTTTTGTGTGATACTACAAAAGAATTGTACATCCTTGCAGCCGTCTTATTCTTTCCTAACCTCTCATGACAAGATGCTAAATCCAGCTTTGCTCGCCAGTTCGAACGATCCCTTTCAACCTCAATCGCAAATTCATCCGCAGCTTTACTAATGTGTCCCTGTGAGAGGTACAGTTTAGCAAGAAGGCCTGATATGCCATTTAATTTACAATCAGATTTTCTTAAATTTTCTAACAAATCTAACGCCACGGTGGCATTCCCCAAAGATTTTTCTGCAAGTGCCAAGTTGAAAATGCACTGCGGCGAATGGGGTTGACGATCTAAACAAAATTTTAAAGCTTTTTTCGCTTCCGTGGGGCGTGCAAGATGAAGAAGTGCTAGGCCTCGCATCACAGCGGCATCAAAATCATCTTGATCAAGAGACAAAAGGTGATCGTAGATATCCAAAGCGTGCGTACATCTACCTACCTGATGCAAGGTTACAGCAAAACGATAACTTTCGTCGCGTCCAAATATTGGTCGATTTTCGATTTTGTCCAAATCACCGCGCTCTATTGCATAGTTTACGGCGCAAGAAGCATTTGCGAAAGAATCCACCAATGTCTCGTAACAATCATCATTCCATATTATTCGCTGAAATGGTGTTGCCATGGGTAACTGGCCACCAATAGGGATACCATAAACACCACATGTTGCTCTCTCATCTGCTTCGTTTGTTGCATTAAACATCTTGTAGGCTAGATATCGAATTTTTGGATTAAGGTAGCAAATCTGTAACGGACCATTGTTAACCAACATGTTGAGAAATGCGGACTCGTAAAATGCTAGGCGCAGGTCTAGGTCAATCGCTGCCTCATTAAAATGGCACAAGCCCTTCAATTCTTCAGGAACAGGTAAAAATACTGCATCTGTGTCACGAATTATAACGGGAAGAAATTCATTTTCATCAATGGTCGCTGCAAAGCGTGCCCAAGCATCAAGGTTACTATTGCGAGCAGGATCATTAGGCGACTCCCGTAAAGTGATAGCAATTACCTTGCGCCCGTTTGCATGTTTCTCATACCACTCCCTAACATATTGTTGTGCTCGGAGCGTCGGAGTTAAAACTGGGACTTCATCGCCTTTTAAGTGCCTGATAACAACCCCAGCAAACATAAATGCATCAATTGACGCCTGAATAGCTTTTTGCGAGTCAAAAATGTGCGTGGTGTAATCAACCGGAAAGATATTCGATGCTAAATTATCCTCTATAGAAGTTGCCTGTGCCCGTGTGGGGCAAACTGTGATTCCTTCAATCGAAGAAAGGAAGGAGCAAGCAGCTATATGCATATTTTGTAATCGCCAACGACTAACATCACCTGTCAAATGCATCATACGAAAACCGTCATCGTCCCCCGGGACAAATACTATATGTAATGATTTAAAGTTACTTTGAATGCGATGCATTTCTGCGCGAAGAAGAAAGCTTAAGAAGTCAAAGGTCACAGTGCATATTTGCAAATCGTAAAAGGCGTAAAGAACACTGTTGCTATTTTGAATATTTTTCATGTGACCAAGCCTTAACCTGAGGCATGACTAAAGTATATCGATCTTAAAAATGATAGTAAGAACCGTGATTGAAAAATCATTCGCTCTTGATTACATGATGGAATGCTTTTTGCATGGTTGCAACCTGTAAAATAGCTATTTGGTGATTCAGATGCAGATGAGACAGCAAGAACAGAATTTGTTTGCAGAAATTCAAAAAAAGATTTCTGCCCTTACTGAAACGCAAAAAAATCTCTCTCGTGAAAATCAAATCCTTCGCCAATATATATCTGAAAACCAAATCCAAGCAGAAAAATTTAATACCGAGTTACAACATAAGTTAGCCGATGATTATGCGGTAGCGCGAGCAGCTGACTATTATTATAACATCGATATCGTAGGTACGTGCTCAGTCCAATGCCCTTCATGCCCGGTCGGGAACTCTGCTGATGCTCCAACCCCCAAGGGAATGATGAGCATCGAGACTTTTGAAGAGGTATTAGACAAAATTAAAATTGAAAGCCCAGGCGCGCGTACATCAATTGAGCTCTACAATTGGGGAGAGTCGGCATTACACCCTGACTTGCCAAAATTTATAGCAGCAGTCAAAAACCGAGGATTCATCTGCGGCCTCTCGAACAATTTGAATCACGTTCGGGATATGCGTGGATTAGTCAAGGCAAAGCCCGACTATTTAAGAGTGTCGATATCAGGTTTTAAGAACGAAACCTATCAACAGACCCACAGAGGTGGCGATGTTAATAATGTTAAAGCTAATCTACATTTACTTCGCGCTACTATGGATAGCTACGGACTTGACGTCACAAAGGTAGAAATTGGTTATTTAGTTTACCGTCATAATTTTGATGAGGATTTCATAGCGATCAAACATCTATGCGATCAATTACATTTTTCTTTCAATTGGACATTTTCAGTAATGATGCCGGTCGAGACTGCAATCAAAATAGCCGAAGGGAAAATACCAAAGAATGTAGAAAAAATTAATGATTTACTAGTCATCAATCCTGCCAAGTGGAAGGAGCTAACACTGCAATATCGCGATTACTTCAAAGAATGTGATATGAGGCCCAATCGCACAGTGATAAACTTCGATAAATCAGTACCTTTGTGTTGCGGTACATATTTACCTGAAAATTATATTGCGCAAGACTTTTTAAAAATCTCGCATAATGATTTACAGAAAAAGAAATATGAAAACGATCTGTGCGCAAAGTGTATGGAAAACATGGTTGACCATATGTTTACATGTGTGAGACCGCCCGAAGTAGATGATTATGCGTATAAAGAATTAAGCAAATTAGGAACGTTTACGGGAAAAAATGGACGTTAAGACAACCGCAGCACGTTGAATATTTGCAGTCCGTAACACGGTTATAGGACAAGAGATGGCATTCATTTATTAACTGCAATTTAAGGGTATTTGCGAAAGGTATAAAAAATTTCCTAAATGAATTGATATTTAGGATTCAAAGGCTCTTATCAGCCAAATCTAAAACCGAGACACTAGAACCTTCACAGAATAACTCCCACATTTTTTTTAGTCCTATCTGCACCGTGCGCGAAAAATGGTCCGCATCACAAAGACGAGAACACTCTGTTTTTGACGGTAATTTTTTCCTTAACTTACGAAGCGTATGCGGTTTCTTAGCAAGGCTCGTTGCCAGATTTATATATTCTTCAACTGAATTTGTTGAAAACTCTTCAAGATTAATTGCTTCATAAATCGTTCTGCCTGTTCGAGATACTATCCTATTATCGTAACACCAATTTATAACTGGAACTCCATGGCAGAGAGCTTCCAGAGTGGTACACCCCCCCTGCTCAGGTATCGTGTCGAGTGCTATATCAATTTTATGATAAATATCTAAGTGTGAAGTCTGGTCGGTTTGACCGAAGAAAGATAGACGGTCAGCTGCAATATTCTTTTTAGAGAAAAAAGACAAAACCCTCTGTTGAATTAGGGTTTCATCAAATTGGCCTCCTTTTAGGATCAATCGAGAATTGGGCACGGATGCCAACACATCGGACCAGGCCTCTAAACAAAGCGGCGTAACTTTTACGAATCTATTGAGGCTACCAAAAGTTATGAAGCCCTGGCTATCGAATGGCAAGTCTGACACATTCTTACCATTACTTGGGGACGTCCAACAAAAATATGGCCCATCAGCCAACACCATAGCGCCATCGTACGCATGGAAGGTTTCCTTTGGAACAACACTGCGATCAAACCAGAAATAATCAAATTCACTGGTCCCTAAAGGTAAACTCGCGGCCTCGACTTGGATTGGAGCAGCTCGGCCTGCATACACCCGCACGCGAGGACGATCGCCGATTGCCCCTAGATGAATAAGAATATCAATTTTATCCTCTCTCACCTTAGATAGAACTTCCTCATCAGTAAGGTTAGAAATTTGATATTGGTGATCAAAAACATCCGTAAAATCAGAAACAGTGCCAAAGCAAACGTCGCCGTCAATATACCCAAATAATTCGAAATTATTTTTATCATAGCCGTAAAACCATGCCCCCCAGATGTAGAGCAATGTATTTGCGTCAACTAATTCAAGCGGCAAAAAACCAATGCGCAGTCGTCTGTCCTTCGCTTTTTTAACAGTCGCATAGTCAAAGTCCGGCACAACGCCGTAATTATACTTTTGGAGATTTTCTAATCCGGAAAAATGATTTGATTGCTCTGGAGACCGCAATGAGGTCTCGGCAAAGTGAAAATATAATGCTTCAGGAGACGCCTCAGGCCTCTTAATGAGAGGCTCGAGTAAATCCATACCCTCACTATGGAAACCACGAGTAAGAACAGCATATGCAATACGAAATCGAAGTGCATCCAATTCCGAATCTTGCATAGCAAGAAAATGCTTTGCTCCATTAAGGGCTACTTCAATATTCCCCTGATGTAAAAGCGTAGCGAGAACACCAACTAACTTGTCGTGAAAATATGATAAGTCATTGCCCTGAGTCGCATGCCTTTTTAGTACAAAGCAAGCGGCTGAAAACTTTCCTTGCATTAAGAGTGAATCAAACCAAAATCTTAATGCAAGCGAATCTGTGTTCTGAGGTTGTTGAGTACAAATCTTTTCGAAATAGCCTTCTGCTTTTGTTGGGTGCTGCTTTTGCAGATAAATTAATCCAATCAACAATAGCGCTTGGGCCTGACTTGGTTCAGATGATAGAACGTCCAGCAACAAAACCTCTGCGACATCAAGTTTTCCTGCTTTCTGATATTTTATAGCCGATTCTATTTTTGAAAGCTGATCATTCATATAAATTGCTCGCGCGGCATTGTGAGCATTTTTTTTATGAGATCAACGGCCATCTTTCCCAACAAACGCACCTTTTTCAGATAGTGTCTCATATGCTTTCCTTTCACCCATTTCTGGGTGAACACCTGAATAAAAGAAATAGGCGTTTGACTCCATACAATCTCCACAAAGACTGTGATCGGAGCGGCATTTCTGTATGTCATCGTGCGATACTTCAAGAAAATCTTTAACTGTAATATTGTCGTAAGAATACGACGCGCAGCAAATAGGAACTGTACCGTCAAAGTTAATTGCCATTCTATGCTTTTTTAAGTGGCATTCACCCGGAACATTCTTGCGGAAGGCACCTGACGCATCAACCAGCTCTTTCCATTCACGGGGATCTACAGGTAAATTTTCGAAAATTTCTTTATCAGCTTGGTCATATTCTCCGCGAATGGCTGTGATGGTTTTTTCGACTGGCATGTAAACAGCGAAGATCCAATCGAAATGAAAATCAAGTTCTTCTGCCAATAGACGCATTCGCACGAAATCATCTGAAAAATTATGCTTGTATACCATATACCCAATTTCAATTGCCGTTTTCGATTTGGTCCGGTCTAAGACATGACGCAACAGATGCATATTCGATTTTACAATATTGATGTCACCACGGGTATGAGTTTGCATATGAGTTTCATTGCTAAATCCCGACAGCGATATTCTCAGGGCATCTGGCTCCGCCCGGATAATTTCCTCTAGCTTTTTTCGGCTCAAATTATGGTTCAAATTGCTAGACAAACCGACAAGGAAGCCATATTCACGGGTTTTTTTTATGAATTCGGGCAACTTTGGATGGAGCAGCGATTCCCCCCAGTTATGTATATCTATCGCTATACTAACACATGGATCATGAGATTTTTTTATCTTCGCTAAGATCTTCTCATATTTATTCAGGTCCATAAATCCCTTTGGAATCCCACTATCATCAAAGTTTCCAACAGGGCATGAGGGGCACCGTAGATTACAAGTACCAACAATATCAATGTTGTAGTAAAAGTCTGCTTGCCGCGCAGCATAGTACTTTTCCCGCAACCGCTCCATTTTATGAGCGTCGAACCGAACAGACAATAATCGGTCGAGTTCCGAATTATCTAATTTTGGCAAGTGCCATAGAGCACGGGTCGCCAAATCATTATTAGGTTGTAATTCGACCACCCGCTCAAACGCCGTGATGGCCTCCCTTATGGCGGCTGATGCATAAAGATTTTGAGCAGTCATTGCCCATTGAACAATGTCATCAGCAGCCTGACCATATAAATGTGCGATTGCCAGATGTGCATCCTGATCTCGATAATTTAACTCAGGAGGGTTAATCACCTCAAAGATAGGTAGCTGTGGCTGCTGAAAAGCTGGGGTTTCCCTTGCCAAATCCGTCAAATAGGGGTTTTTGCGGATGCTTAAGATACAGTCAATCAAATGGGCCGCAATGGTGTCCTTAGGCAGGTCAAAATTATTGAAAACATCTGAGTCTATGAATTGTGCGGTTTCAAGATTCTTAAGGGCTAAGCGCACGTAATCACACTCAGCTGCGAAAATACCAATCACACAATAAGTTTCGGCAAGGCTTGGAAGCTTCTTCAAAAGTATGTTGTGTTGATTTACGCAGTAGTCCACGCATTTTTTTTCGCTGCCAAACCATTGGTAAAGAGGCTTTGCGATTTCTTCGTATTCAGTCGAAATACCTCGCCCTTGTTCACGGGCTTTATCGAGTGCTTTGAGAGAAAGCTTGATCTGCCCTAACTCAAGAGAAATGATCGCTGCTTTTATTAACGTATCAGGTTCCAATGACGCTTTAATAATCTCAGTCATCAAATGAAATGCTTTGTCTAAAATACCCTTTTCTAAATACTCCCGCGCCTTGGCTATTCGGTCAATTTCACTAGAGCTTGATGTTATCTCAGAAACCATCTCTCTTTCAGTTTTTTCTTCGGTCGAACCACAGAGGTCGGCGGTCCTATTGCTATCCGTTTCAGTGATTATTTCTGCAACATTTTGATATGACATATGCAGTTGTCTCCGGCTTATTGATCGATAAATAGCCACCTTGGCAGCCGATAGGCACCAGATCCGCAACGGGGAGAAGAGCAACCTGAATAGGTTACCCTTTTAATGTCCCGACGAAACTGTATTAAAGCTTGCAAATTTCACACCAAGTAGGAGGATCTATATAAAATTTTGTATGCATACTACAGAAGGTTATTTGGTAGAGGAAAGCTCCATGAAAATCTTATTACTCGGAAACCGCGGTCAGTTTGGTACTGCATTCGAAAAAATATGCAGAATGCGGGGGATAGAATGTATTGCTCCTAGCCACTCGGAATTAGATGTAACGCAACCTCAGAAGATATCCTGCGCGCTTTCGGCAGAAGCACCAGATGCTGTCGTTAATTCCACTGGAATTATAGACATAGGTGAATGCGAAACATCTCCATTAGATGCGTATAAAGTGAATGCGCAAGCTGCGCTATCCCTTGCTGAAGCGACAGCAGAAAAAAAGATCGCACTAGTTCAGACCAGCACGCATCTGGTTTTCGACGGTAAAAGTCACCAACCCTATACCGAGTACGACCTTCCATCGCCAAACACTGTGTATGCGGCAACCAAGCTTGTAAGCGAGCATTATGCACTAACTCGAAATCCTAAAAGTTATGTAGTACGTTTTCCAACTCTTTTTGGCCATCGACGCAATGAAAAATCTGGTTTTGTTGAGAAAATGATCACAAAATTAATAGCTGGTGATCCTCTTAGGATCGCTGATGATCGCATGGATTGCCCAACGTGGTCGGAAGACGCCGCACACGAAGTGGCCGAAATAGTTGTTAGTCGCGCTAACTTCGGCCTTTATCATGTCGCTAATCACGGTGCTGTCAGCTATTTCGATTTCATTGCTAAATTGGCAAAAATTTTGAATAGCCCGAGCGGCATAGAAGCTGCAAAGGATAAAGAGTTTATAGCGAGACCACCAAAACCACTCCGCCTTGCTATTTCTTCAGAAAAACGGCCTGCACTCCGACCATGGCAAGAAGCTTTGCAAGAATATTCAAAAATCTACAGGTAAGTTAAATGTCCAACACTAAAATCAGAGAAAACTATCGCTGCGGAATATGCGGAAGTAAGAGCCTTGAAGCAGTCATAAAGCTGCCAAATTTTCCAATTACCGGGGTTTTTGTGAGTGAAAGCGTCCCAGGACCTATACAAGGTTTTGACCAGACCCTACTGATGTGTTGCGATTGCTTGCACATGCAATTATCTCATATTATTCCGCCGGCACAACTGTACGGTGATGATTACACGCATCGCTCAAGCGCGAGCCATATCACCCCTACTGCATTTTCCGATGTCCTTAAATATTTGAATGAACTGAGACCAGACCAACGCTTTCGATCAATTTTAGAAATTGGATGCAACGATCTTATGCTCCTCACAAAATTGTCAAAAATGGCAGACCAGGTTGTCGGCATAGACCCTATCTGGATCGGGAAAGAAGATGATCCTGAAAAAGCTGCAAATATGAGAGTGATTGGAAATTATTTAGAAAAAGTTCAGCTATCAAAGGAACTCACTATCGCTCCAGACATCGTAATCTCAACCCATAATCTTGAACATATCGAGGAACCAGTGTTGCAAATTCGCCGCCTTTTGGATGCCGCAGACGATGATTCAATATTTCTGATTGAAGTACCCGACAGCGAAATCATGGTTCGCAATCTTCGATTTGATCAAGTTTTTCACCAGCACATTCATTATTTCAATATTTCGACCTTCCTCAAAATGTTGGAAGAGGCAGGTGGTTATTATTTCAGCCACCGGATCCATCCAGGAAACTGGGGCGGTACTATCGCTGTAGCATTTACAAAAAAACCTAATGGCGTAAAAGTGCCGCAGACTAAGGCTGTCACCGCAGAGAGAGTTAAAAAGCAATTCAACTTATTCAAGCGAAAAATGTTAGACTTTACCCACACCATTGTGGCCCTTGAGGGCCCTGTGTACGCCTATGGGGCAGCCCAAATGCTACCAACGCTTGCATATCATATGGAGAGCAATCTCGCATTTTTGAATGGTATACTTGATGACTGTAAATTTCGACCTGGCCTTACATACCCTCATATCCCAGTGCGCATAAAACGACCGGAGGAAATTAACGATATTCATGATGCGACAGTGATAATAACCGCATTGGATGCAGTTCGCCCCATCACTAGACGCCTGCGGGATTTTGGCCCCGCATACATTACAACTCCTGTTCAATTTTTTTAGACTTAAGACTGACTAAATAAAGTTTACATGCTGCGGGGTAAAATCCGGCTCTTTGAGGTTTCTCGGCTGGCCATTAAGATCTGACAGAAATCTATTCAAATAATGTTGCCGGCAATTGCTCTCACAATCTTTGTTGACGTTTACCGCTTGCACACGCTGCTGCACTTCCCAATACCGTTCTGACTCAAAGATTTCTTTAAATGATTGTTCAATAATATTGCCCATTAAAAATTCCTCTTGGCGCACATCGAACCAATGACCGCAAGGAAAAACGTTGCCCGTGCCACTAACAGCAATTAAGAATTGGGTGCCGAAACAGACATTATAATCTTTATGACCTAAATTCCCTAACTTCACGACTTTTGGTATAACCTCATAACCCGGCTTAGAGAATTTCTTTGCCTCCATGAAAACGCCCCAATTATCTATGTATTCTTCCTTTGGGGAATCGAGTTTATAGTCCGACGTATCAGAGCATGGCTTAATAACAAAATAATCAGCATCAAGCTGATTACCCAGCTCAGCAAGAGGAACTACCTGATCGAAATTTTCTTTGGTCATCACCATCTGCAAGCCAATTGTGCACGGATAACCATATTTTTTCTTTGCTTTAACCATACGATCAATATTATCCAAAACACGGTCATATTGTGGGACTTGGTGTATTTTTTCGAAGGCCTCTTTAGTGCCCGCACTGATATTTATTCTTAGCCACGTCAAACCAGTCAAAAGGCTTTCAAGCTCAACTGGATCCCTCGGTATTCGAATTCCATTGGTGGCAAGACCTAAATCAAGCCCGATCCTTTTTGCATAATCAACCGACCTGCAGAGTGCTGGATTCAGAGTGTTTTCACCCTCGCCTATTAACGCAATTGAGCGTATTCCAATATCTTTTGCGTCTCTAAAGAAACGCAAGATTGCAGCTTCAGGCATGTTGAAACGTCCTTTTATATCAGTTCCGAAACCTGTCCGCCCTTGGATGACACCATAACAGTAGGTGCAAGCCATATTACAGCCGGCACTTATACCCATATCAACGTGGAGGGGCGCAACTCTCTCTCCAGCCTGCCACTGAGAGACACGATCTAGGTGCCACATCAACTTGTGACCATCCATATTATAACTATCGCGTTCCTGCATAAAGCCTCTCCATCAACAAGCAGCCAAAACCTCGTCAGATATCAAAAAAACTAAAACCCCTAAAACTTTAGAGATTTCATACTCAGCGTCTTCTCAACTTAATATAGCCTATTACTTCACCGGTACATAAAATTCGAAACCAAAATATTTCCCGAAAATCAATCTGTTTATATTGCGACTTCTATTTCGCTTATTTTGTACAAACGATCTATGCTACACATAATGTAATCAAATAATGAGCCATTTTGTCAAAACCGGTATGAACAACCTCGTCGTTCATTGAAAACATAAAAACATTGCTAAAATGATTCTCTAAAGTTGGAACGAGCCGATCAGGAGAGAAAAGATTGATGTGCCCAATCTGGCTACGTTCCGACGCATAGTCACTTGCATGCAAACTGGGAGTGCCAATAATTGCGACTCCCCCTTCATTCAAACACCCTCTACAATTTTTTAGAAATGCCAACTCCTCCTCGCCCCTCGGGAGATGCTCGATTACATCTAAACAGACCAAACCATCGAAGGCACTCTGTGCCTCACTGTCTTTAGAAAAGTCACGCGCTTCGTAGGAGAGGCGCCCTCGATCGTGTGGATTCTGCTCCTCAAATGGTATTAATAAATTTTCCCGTGCATATGTTATCTGGGATTCATCAAAATCGTAGCCTACAACTTGTGCGTTGGTCTCTCCCGCCAACATTAAAGCACCTATACCCTCACCGCAGCCAACCTCAATGATACGTTTTTTATTCTTGAGCATTTTGGACGCAAATTTGTACCGCGAAAGCACAAATGTGAAACATTTCGGATCTTTTAGAAGAAAATAACTATAGATCGGACCAAGCTTAAGATTCTGATCGATATTCAGTGCTGTTACTTTTTCCCATTGGGCTTTGGGATTAGTCATGGCAAACTCTTTGTTCTAATGGACTAGTTCTTCTAGGCATATTAATAAATAACTATTAAGGATGCGATGCAAACCATGGGCCAAACACTCAACGCGTTCTACGACCTTGAGGTATGTCCGATTACCTTCGACTTCGTTAATTTTTTAATTCTTGCTGAATTAGAAAAACGCCGCCGTAAACTTAAAGATTTACATATAACCATTGTGCCTGGCTCAAATGAGGGTTTCCGCGATGACGATGCAGCCTTTAACACCTCAAATAAAATTTGGCGCCTCGAACAAATTGCTGTTCCTGCATGTTGGTTGATGCCAAATCAAGTGCGTCTAACAATATGCAGACAACGCTCCGACCTAAATGAACAATTCGATTTACTTTCAGAAAACATCTTCCCCCCGGAATATCACCCAAAATCACCTCGCGGGGACTTCCTTTGGGCTGGAATAGCCGCCGCTGCAGCAACAGGCGAAGAAATTCCGCGTCTCCGCGCAACCGCGCAAGGGAAAAGTTACATGGCCCAATGGCTATCTTCCCTTGGCACAGAGATTCGGCCTGTAACAATTACACTCCGAGAAAGCAGTCACAAACCCGAACGAAATAGTAATATTGTTGAATGGGCTAAAGCAGCAAAGAAAATATCAAGCCTCGGCTTTCATCCAATTATTTTGAGAGATACAGAGAATTCTTTCAATATTATTAATCCACTTTTAAAGGACTTCAGCCATTGCCCCCAAGCCGAAGTAAACCTGGACCTGCGCCTAGCGCTCTATGAATTATGCCAAACTAATTTGCTGGTACTCAATGGGCCCGGCGTTTTATGCTGGCTGAGCGAAATCGCTTCCTACATTATGTTTCGGATGATCACCTCCAATGTAGAAAATAGTAGCCTTGCAATGTTGGCATCAATGGGCCTTACACCCAACTCCGATTTATCCATCGCTAGCCCAACGCAACGGCTTGTTTGGGAGACAGATAAATCAGAGACTATAGTACGAGAATTTCAAAAACTTACAGACGTGATGAATGATGATAACGTTCAGCCAACACAACCACGCACAGAAAGGTCCTCACTTACATTAGCACAACAGTTTTTCCTTACAGGGCGTTTTGAAGAGGCCACGTCAGTAGTAAAGAAATACCTTCAATCATACCCCGAAAATCCAGATGCGTGGCAGCTAATTGGACTCATAGCTTTTAAGGCTGAACAATTTGACGTTGCTGAAAAGATGATGCAACGCGCAATAAATCTCGATGGAACTAAATCAAGTTTTTTCGTCAACCTCGGCACCTTATATCGGCGAACAAGTCGTCATGCGGAGGCTTTGCAGGCATTCACCAAAGTAATATTAATCGATGATAAAGATGCAGATGCCCATGCTCAGATAGCAGAACTTTTGTTACTTAAAGGTGAAGAAAGCCAAGCTAAAGGTGCTATGGGAAAGGCAGTAGAATTTGGGCAGCACTCTCCGGAAATCTGCGAAAAGGCAGCAAAAGTTTTAACTGATTTAGGTGATTATAAAGAGGCAGTCGGTTTTTATAAGCGTGCGATTGGGTTAAGAGAGGAGTTAGAGAAAGAACGCCAAATACAAAAAGCGAAAGCACCTGAGCTTGTTATTCAATCCATTAAATAAGCAACGTGGGCATCTACATGGCTTACGGATGATAAACGACCATGAAAAAATTTTTGATTACATAACGTGTAACTTTAAAAAAGTAATGCTATCCGATGGGTTGACAATTAGGGCAGAGGAATGCCGACCGGCCATTAATTTCAATTTTTTCAATGTTCTCATAACAATGTGGGCAATGAGTTTTATTATAAATATTTAATCTTTCTGCGGTCCTACCTTTAACATCCATTGTGGTAGTAACTATTCTGTTTTTTTGCATTCCCATGTGCAAAAGAACCTTAGCGTCATCCCATATTTTCTTTAACTGGGTGTCGCTTAAATCCATTCCTAAAGTGCAGGGATGTATTTTTTGACGCCAAAGTATTTCTGTCCGGTAGATATTTCCGATACCAGCCACAACGGATTGATCCATCAATAGTGTTCCAATCCTAGCCCTGCTGCGTTTTACCCTTTTAAAAAAATAACATGGGTCAGCGTCATCACGAAGCAGGTCAGGACCTATGCGCAAGATTAATCTATCAAAATCCTCTTGATTACGAACCGAACAAATAGTTGGTCCACTTATGTCCACGCAACAATCACCACCTACTAAACGAACCCGAACTTGACCACGGGGCGCCATCGCTGGAACTTTTGTCTTTCGTATACGGCCAAATAGGCCAAGGTGTATATGAAGGTACATTTCACAGGTGAACTTATAAAAGAGATGCTTGCCAAATGCCTCGATGGAGGAGCATACTTGCTTGTCGAGTATGTTTGCACCATCGGAAAAGCGCCCTTGTGGCGATGACACATTAATTCTATGACCAATCAGAGCTTTTCTATGGTCGCGAGCTGCGCGATGGATTGTGTGTCCCTCAGGCATTTGATTAGAGAACCCACCTAAAACCATTCTTACTGCTAATAAATGGTAGCGCAAATGTGTTCGATTTCAATAATAAACAAAGGTGGTTAATCGTTGTAATTGCCTTAGAAAAAAACAACGGTACGCCGTTAATTTATAAATGTTGAGAATCAATGAGAAAAAATGCAACAGTTAGTCTGTATGTTTTTTTGCGAGGTAAATAATAGATGAGCAAAATAGTAGTAATGGGTGGGTCGCGAGGTATAGGGCTCGAAACAGTAAAAGCGCTGCTTGAGCGAGGACATCAGGTGACAGCGTTTTCTCGAAGCTCCCTTGATTTTGGCGACGGCAATCCGAATTTCAGGCATGTAGCCGGCGACGCGTGCAACCAAACTGATGTCTGTGCGGTTATTGAGCCTAATCAAGTAGTTGTACAAACACTTGGAGTGCCCTTAAATCTCAAACTTTTAACAGGTCCAATTGATCTTTTTTCTAAATCGACCAGAATACTGATAGATGCGATGAAGCATGCAAACGTACGGCGACTAATTTCAGTCACGGGCTTTGGTGCAGGACGTAGCTTTCAAAGTATAAATTGTTTTCAGAAAGTTCCATTCCAAATATGCTTTGGAGTAGCTTATAGGGATAAGTCGATTCAAGAGTCCCTTATTAAAAATTCTAGTCTAGATTGGACGATAATTCGCCCCGGCGTTCTTACCAATCAAAAGTTAAGCAAGCCATACACTATTCGCCTTCACCCGTCAGAATGGCGCAATGGTATTATATCGCGGTCAGCGGTAGCTGACTTTATAGCGTCTGCCGTAGATGATCCAAAGATGGTAGGTGCTGAACCGGTATTGGCAAATTAGATGCCAATTATGCCCAAAATTTAAACGATACAAGAAAGTTAAACCCGTAATCGGGTTGGGAAAAATTGGCGACCCCGGCAGGACTCGAACCTGCAACCCCCGGCTTAGAAGGCCGGTGCTCTATCCGGTTGAGCTACGGAGCCTCTCAATTTTTTAGCGCCAGCCGCAGAATGGCGAACTTAATGTGTCCACGGCCGACGACGATCATAGGCAAAATTATCCGCATACGCCTTGGGTTTTATTCGTCGTTCATTTGCAGGCGTAACAGTGTAAGTATAACCCTGTTTCTCAGCATACTCTACCGCATCTTCTTGACTTTCAAACTCAAGCTTTACCTGACGACTTGTATCACTCGACCCATTCCACCCCATAATCGGGTCTGGCGCCACTGGATCCTGGGGTTCAAAAACTAAGCACCAATCTTTAGTTTTTGCACGCCCTGACTGCATTGCAGTTTTTGAAGGTTTATATATGCGAACGTGCATTAGGTATCCTTTCAAAATTAATGCAACGAAACATTTGCACGATTTATATTTAAGTCGGAAGACTAGTGTAAAAAACCCCTATCGTAACTTTGTGTCTTGAATCTTATAGTCTAACACACGACCCTTTCCTCCGGTTCATCAGAATAAACGAAAAGTCAAACCACGTGAAATAAGACATTTAAATAAATGGGAATAATTGGTGAATATTTTTTATCTTTCTTTCGATCCAGCGGCCATCTGAGTTTTATTTTCATCAAAATATTTTTTCGCCACCCGCGCTGCACTAAGACCTGCAGGCATTCCTGCATAAACACTTACGTGAAGCAAAACCTCGCGAATTTCCTCCGGCGTGCAACCGTTTCTAAGAGCCCCATCAATGTGGTGCTCTAACTCAACCGGCTTATCGAGGGCAGCAAGCAAACAAACGCTTAGCATACTCTTAATTTTTCTGTCGAGTCCAGGCCGCGCCCAGACCATACCCCAGCCCCATTCCGTTGCAGCTTGTTGGAAAGCAGCCATAAAGGGGTCATTATCAGCGTCGGTAATTCCTTTATTAACCCGATCTGAGTCAAGAACAGCAGTGCGTACTGCTAACCCTTTTTTAAATTGCTCGTTCTTATCTAAATAAACCATTTTATTCTCCGTTGTTCCCAGTAACCGAAGATTGCCAAAACAAATTTAAGTATGAAGTCTGTAAAAGAAATTTTTAGAATTAAGCACCGTTAGTTCGATCGAATACGTCAACAAATCCATGAATGTATATTTTGATTGGTCATTTCAGCGATCAAATTTAGTAATTCACTAGATTACCCAGCGAGGCACTAATATAAAGAATATCTGCAAAACATTAGCGTGAAAAAAATTATGATGCCAAGAACGGTGTACTTTAAAACTAGTTATCAATATTTTTCATGATGCATCACTCATGTGATTATATGGTCGGGGCGGTATGATTCGAACATACGACCCTCTGCTCCCAAAGCAGATGCGCTACCAGGCTGCGCTACGCCCCGACTGGAGATAAATATTCTCAAACTTATGCGGTT
>JAYZAS010000015.1 GCA_036339585.1 Pseudomonadota bacterium | reverse complement strand
AGCGATTTCGAGCGACTTGGTATAGGCCTCTTGATAATCATCGCCATGGAGGACCACCCGTGGCGACCAGTTGCTAACTGCGTCGATTTTGATTCGTGGTGTTGTTTGAGGCATGACAATAGTAGCCGGAATGCTTAGCTTGCTTGCGGCCAACGCGACACCTTGGGCGTGATTCCCTGCAGAGGCTGCGATCACGCCACGTTTTCGTTCTTTGGTATCAAGTTGCAGCATTTTATTATATGCACCACGAATTTTAAATGAAAAGACTGGTTGCAAGTCCTCCCGCTTAATGAGGACGTTGTTGTTCAGACGCGCACTTAATCCCATTGCTGCTTCAAGCGGTGTTTCCACCGCAACATCGTAGACGCGGGCATTCAGAATTTGGTTTAAATAGTTTTTTGGCATTGCTGTCTACCTTAGCCATCCAATGTAAGGGGCTTCTATTAGACTCCCATTAAAATAATCAATTAAAACAATTTTGACGTTAGCTGGATTTTTAAAGATTAAATTAAATATGACTGATGCGTCCCCCTTCATCCTTTTTGTATCATTCGGGGGACTTTACCAAGAAGATACTTTAGGGTCTCAGCGGAAGGCGCTTTTCAAGTATCCGGGCGATAATCGATGCGCCAATAGGTAAAACCTCCTGGCCGAGTACAAAGGATGGATTGTGAAGGCCGACTGTCCCCGTGTGTCCAATTCTAATATAAGCCCCTGGTACAACCCGTAACATATCGGCAAAGTCCTCAGATCCCATTACAGGTAAGGAAATATCAGGCTCTATTTCTTGCTGTAAAACATCCGCTGCAGCGTCTATATATGCATCTGAAAGTTCTTCATCATTGATCAGGGTGTCGAAGACATTCCGCATATCGAGGTTGACCTCAATCTCATAGGCTGTTGAAATTCCGTCACAGATCATTTTCATTCGCTCCATAGCGAGTGCGCAGACTTCGTCTTTAAAATAACGTACTGTGCCAGAAATGTGGGCGTTTTCAGGGACTATGTTATAGGCGCTTCCGGCATGCACCTGGGTCACCGATAAAACACAATTATCCAGAGGGGCTATATTACGGCTAACGATGGTCTGAAGTTGGCTAACCAGAGATGAGGTAATAACAATCGTATCCTTAGAGTTTTGTGGCGCCGCTGCATGGCTTCCACACCCCGTGATTTTCGCATCAAAGAACATGGCCCCTGCCATTGCCGCACCCTTGCAAATTCCGTAAGTCCCAGGCTTACCATTTGGTGAATTGTGTATGCCGAAGATTTCATCACAGGGAAATTTTTCAAATAGGCCATCCGCTATCATTTGACGTGCACCGCCAAGTCCCTCTTCGGCCGGCTGAAAAATAAGGACTGCCGTGCCGTCAAATTCACGTGTTTTTGCAAGATGTTTGGCCGCACCAAGTAGCATGGTGGTATGGCCGTCATGGCCGCACGCATGCATTATTCCGGGCTTTGTAGAGGAGAAAGGAACTGAACTGATTTCATCAATGGGTAGTGCATCCATATCCGCACGTAAGCCAACACGTCGATTACCCTGCGACTTGCCTTGGATAATGCCAACAACGCCTGTTTTCCCGAGCCCGGTGTGAACTTCATCAACGCCAAATTCACGCAACTTTTCAGCAACTATTGCACTTGTACGAACCTCTTCAAACCCAAGTTCGGGATGGGCATGAAGATCCTCGTAGATATCCTGCATCTCCTTTTCTGCTGCATCAATAATGGGCAAAATATTCATACTAGTTTTCCTTGAGATTAGAATGGCGTTTCCCAGAGTTGCACCCTATTTTTTGAGAGTGTTTTTGCTATCCTATAGAGTTTCCCTTCTCAATCGCTTGGACCTATCATTTGCTTTGGTTGTACCAAGGAATCAAACTCACTCTCTGTGACATATCCCAGGTTTAGAGCTTCTTCTTTAAGTGAGGTTCCATTTTTATGCGCAGCCTTGGCGATTTTCGTTGCTTTGTCGTAACCAATAGCTGGCGCCAGCGCAGTTACCAACATCAAGGATCTTTCCATCAGATTTGTGATTGTGATCTCGTTGGCCACGATACCAGTGACACAGCGCTCAGCAAAGCTATGTGATGCATCTGACAGCAGTTTTATAGATTGAAGCATTGCATAGGCCATTACAGGTTTGAAAACATTAAGCTCAAAGTGCCCCTGGCTCCCAGCAAATGAAATTGTAGCATGATTTCCATGAACCTGAGCACAAACCATTGTCAGCGCTTCCGTCTGCGTGGGGTTAACCTTTCCAGGCATTATTGAAGACCCAGGTTCATTTTCTGGCAAAGACAATTCACCCAAGCCTGACCGTGGGCCAGAACCTAGAAACCGGATGTCATTGGCAATTTTGAATAGTGATACAGCTACTGTGTTAATGGCTCCGTGGGCATATACATAAGCGTCGTTTGCAGCGAGTGCTTCAAATTTATTCGGGGCTGGTTTGAATGGTGCCTCGGTAATGTTTGCTACTTCCGTTGCAAACATTACATCGAAACCCTTAGGAGCATTAAGCCCTGTCCCAACGGCTGTTCCACCCTGTGCCAGATTATAAAGCCCAAGGACTGTTTCTCTGATGCGACTTATCCCCATTTCTAATTGAGCTGAATACCCACTAAACTCTTGTCCGAGAGTGAGGGGCGTTGCGTCCTGTGTATGGGTCCTGCCAATTTTAACAATGTCGGCCCAGTCTTTGACCTTTTGATCTAAAGCCAGTTTGAGCTTTTCCAGTGCGGGGAGCAGATCACGATTAATGCTCAGTGCGGCAGCGATATGCATGGCTGTCGGAAAGGTATCATTTGACGACTGGCTCATATTGCAATGATCGTTTGGATGGACTGGGTTTTTGGAGCCGATTTGACCGCCTAATATTTCAATGGCTCGGTTTGCGATAACTTCATTTGCATTCATATTCGTCTGAGTTCCTGACCCGGTTTGCCAGACAACAAGCGGAAAATGTTCATCAAATTTTCCGTTTGCTACCTCGTCAGCAGCCTGCTCTATGGCTTTGGCTATTTTTGGGTCAAGCCGCCCTTGCTTGGCGTTAACGCGAGCAGCAGCTTGCTTGATTACACCCAGGCTATGCACTAGCGCACTAGGCATAGTTTCTTCACCAATTGGGAAATTAATAAGCGAACGAGCAGTCTGCGCGCCGTAGTATTTATCGTTTGGGACCTCTAGTGATCCAAAACTATCGGATTCCTGTCTTGAAAGTTCAGACATCGTAACCTCGTTTCATGTTTTCCCAGGATTCTTTATTATCCGTTAAATAATGATTTGTTCGTTAGTTAAGATATCTATCTCCAGGCGTTTGGACAATTTCTATTGCGAACACCCTGCAAGGCTTTCCTGGGAAAATTATGTATGCAGGAGTTTAAATGATAAAATTAGGAATTAATCAGGGTTTTCTTGTCTGTACAGGGTTTTTTCTGTTTGGGTAACAGTTTTTACAAATGATGCATACGAGCCCATAGCAGCTTCTTGCTGTGCAAAATTCTCTGCCGTAATAAATTATTTGAAGGTGCAGTTTATTCCATGCGTCTTTTGGGAAGACGTTTTTTAGGTCGGTTTCAGTCTGTTTGACGCTTCTGCCATCAGTCAGGCCCCATCGTTGGGCTAATCGATGAATGTGGGTATCTACAGGAAATGCCGGTTGGCCAAAGCCTTGGGACATTACAACACTTGCCGTTTTATGGCCTACACCGGGTAATTTTTCTAGTTCGTCAAAGCTTTCTGGCACTTTGCCATCAAAACTATCAACGAGAATGTTAGATAATTCTTGGATTGCTTTGGACTTTTGGGGGGCTAACCCGCAGGGGCGGATTATATTATAAATACTCTCGAGCTCCAGTCTTCTCATTTTGAAAGGCGTGTTGGCCTTAGAGAAAAGCAGTGGTGTGATCTTGTTGACCCGTTCGTCTGTGCATTGTGCACTTAGGAGTACTGCAATGAGTAATTCAAAGATATTATTATGCTGCAACGGAATACTTGGGTCTGGATAGATCTTATTTAATTTATCCAAAATAAATGCGGCTCTATCGTTTTTTCTCATGGTTGTTTTGATTAATGGGGCTCATATAAAAACGACAGCTGTCGAATATTTTTATCATTATTTTGGTCGCGCAGGAGTGTTGGATAATCGCCAGTGAAACAGTGGTCCGTAAATTCAGGGTTTTCAGGGTTGCGACCACCTTTATGTCCCATTGCTTTATACACGCCATCAATACTAAGAAATGCAAGGCTGTCAGTGCCAATGTAGTCGTTCATTTCTTCTGTCGAGTGGGTTGCGGCTAGAAGTTGTTCTCTGTCCGGGGTATCAATCCCATAAAAATCGGAATGTGTTATTGGCGGAGCCGCGATAAGCATATGGACTTCAGAAGCGCCAGCATCCCGAACCATTTGAACAATTTTTGTAGATGTGGTGCCTCTTACAATCGAATCGTCGATTAAGACTACTCTTTTGCCCTTAAGAAGAAAATGGTTCGCGTTGTGCTTAAGTTTTACTGAAAGTGCTCGAATAGCTTGCGAGGGCTCAATGAAGGTTCGGCCGACGTAATGATTTCTTATTATCCCTAATTCAAAAGGAATTTCTGAAACTTCCGCATAGCCAATAGCCGCAGGGACGCCACTGTCAGGAACGGGAACAACCATATCTGCGTTGACCTTAGCCTCGATCGCCAGTTGACGCCCTAGTGATTTCCGGCATTCGTAGACATTTTTGCCGGCTAAATTGCTATCTGGTCGGGCAAAATAAATATATTCAAAAATACACGGGCGCGGCTTCAGTTTAGGGAAAGGCTTGAGGCTTTCAATTCCTTTATCAGTAATTATTACTATTTCACCATTTTCAATTTCTCTTAAAAATTTGGCGCCAACCATATCAAGGGCACAGGTTTCCGAAGCCAGAATATAACTTCCATTCAGTTCGCCGAGTACCAATGGTCGTATTCCTAGCGGATCACGAACGCCAATAAGTTTTTTATTTGTCAAAATAGTAAGCGCGTAAGCTCCCTCGATCTGAAAAAGTGCTTCAATCAACCGAGATATTGTGCCCTCTCTTTTTGATAGGGCAACGAGCTGCATGATGGTTTCAGTATCGGATGTGGACTGAAAGATAGAACCATTTGCAACGAGTTGGGTTCGCAATGTTCGTGCATTAGTGAGATTTCCATTGTGGCTAACTGCAAAACCCCCGCCAGCCAGATCAGCAAAAAGAGGCTGTACGTTGCGGAGTATAGTATCACCGATTGTTGAATAGCGGACATGACCGATCGCTGAATTTCCACCGAGCTGTTTTAAAATCTCGGGTCGTGTAAAGTTGTCGCCAACCAAGCCCAGACGACGTTCAGCAAAAAAATGTTGCCCATCGAATGTCACAATACCGGCAGCCTCTTGTCCGCGGTGTTGGAGGGCGTGAAGGCCAAGAGCCGTTATGGCGGCAGCGTCTGGGTGGCCAAAAATGCCAAAAACACCGCACTCATCTTTCATCCTATCACTGAAATCAAAATCAAGAGGCTTTTTTGTCAATGGCTCTCTCCACCGGTGGCACTGGAAATGCTCAGAAAGCTACTCATAAAATATTTTTAAAGATTACTGTTAATCCATCAATTTTCTGCACCACAGAGGGACTAGATTAAAGCATTCAGGGAAGAATGCCACCCAAGGATGTTAATTTATTTAGCGGAAAATGAGAATAAGTTGGGGAATGGCTTTGTTTATTGAGTTATAAAGGAAGTAAGGACCCCTTATTAATTTTATACTTTTGTGAAGAGTGATCAGACGCGTATTTTATGAAACCATGAATTGAAAGATACTGCCAATCAGTATTGCTCCCGAGATGCCAAGCCCCAGATAAGCCAAGAAAATAGGGCCTCTAACTAGCGACCAAACTGCGGCCATGGCAGGAATGCTGCTAACTGCACCAGCAATCATAAAGGCCATAGCGGCACCCTGCGTCATCCCCTGCTCAACCAGTCCGGCGACTAAAGGAGGAGCGGCATAGCTATTCACATAGGCTGGAGCACCGACCATAGCTCCTGTAATAATTGGGAGAATTCCATCACCCCCAACAGCAATGGCAATAATTTCAGCCGGCACGTAATGTATTAGCACGGCTTCTAAAAGATAAGCGAAAGAAAGCCACTTCAGAAGGAAAAAAGCATTTTCTAAGGACTGTCTGGCAAAAATTTCTCGTCGTTCTGGCTCTTTCCAAAAAGGCCATCTCGGAGTTCCCGAAAATGGTGCAGGGCCTCCACAGCACCCCCCAAATGATGTCCCAGGCTTCAGCGGGTTCGAAAAGATTTTTGCTGTCAGGATGTGCCGCACCGCAAATCCACCTATGAGCCCCAGAGCAACAGCGGCAATCGCTTTTGCAATGGAAAAGGTCCAGCCTAACGCGCTTGCAGTGATCAATAGGGTCGGAGGATCAATTAAGGGTGAGGAAAGCCAAAAAGCCATTACAGCGGATAAGGGAGCGCCGACGGCGAGTAGGCCCGCCACAAAAGGAATAACCTCGCAGGAGCAAAAAGGAGCTAATCCGCCAAAAAGTGCAGCCATTACGATCATTCGACTTTCACGGCCCTCGAATGCTTTCGCGACAACTGTTTCCGCTCCGCTTGCTTTCAGATACCCGAGTAGCAGCACTGCTATTGCGATATAAGGGAGGGTGTTCGAGAGTGCGAAAAACGCTGTTTCAACAAACGGCAGGATATTAGTTGGATCTAAAAACCATATGGACAAGGGCACCAAGATTATTAAAAACCATACAGAGTAGATCCACTCTATATTGCGGTGAATATTGCGAAATCCTTGGAGCACGAGTTCTGACATTATTCAGGTTCCAAATTAGTTTCGTGGAAATTATATGCTGGTGTTATCCGGTTCCCTTATAAAGGGAGGCCGATTCGGTGCAGCACTCTTTTAAAAGGAATTGAGCCAGATCCTCTATATAATCAAATCGGGCACGATTGATAACTGTGCGGCCATACTTTTCCTGTTCAATGAGGTTGGCCGACTTTAGAAACCGCAAGTGATGGGCTAACGTAGATGCTGGCATATTCAGACGTTCCTGAATTTCCCCTACTGTTAAACCTTGCGGGCCTGCCCGAACTAAGTCCAAGAGAACTTCTAACCGAGGTTCGGCACCAGCTGCCGCGAATCCTCTAGCCGCCCACGCAAGTTCCATTTTAAGCTTCTTTCAAAAAAACTATATAACTAGGGTACTAGTTATATAGTTTTTTTGGGAAAGCAAATAATTTATCCTAATTATTTTTTAAACCAATTTAAGCACCAAGATGAATCAGACATACTATCCGTATTCAAAGCGGGTCATTGCAGGGCTTGCAAAAGTTTGTGTTTAATTGGGGTCGTGATGGCCCGATGTTTTTAGGCCTTAGCTTTGATATTCCAAATGGCGAAATTCGCCAGCGACCAACGTATTCAATGGTAGTTTCTTCGATCGACCCAATAATGTTTGGGGC
>JAYZAS010000014.1 GCA_036339585.1 Pseudomonadota bacterium | reverse complement strand
TACACCCTTGCTGCCGAACAGGGGGATGCTTTTGCCCAGTTCAGACTGGGTATGATGTACGACCAAGGACGAGGTGTCCCACAGGACGATAAGACTGCGGTGAAGTGGTACAGACTTGCTGCTGAACAGGGGGATGCCTCTGCCCAGTACAATCTGGGTTTGATGTACCGCGACGGATACGGTGTTCCACAGGACGATAAGATTGCGGTGAAGTGGTTCAGACTTGCTGCCGAACAGGGGGATGCCTCTGCCCAGTCCAATCTGGGTGTGATGTACGGATTCGGACTTGGGGTGATACAGGATCATATCTATGCCCATATGTGGGGAAATATTGCTGCTTTGAATGGGAATGAGTTGGGTGCCAAATTGAGGGGTGAGTTTGAGAAGAAAATGACCCCTGCCCAAATCGCAGAAGCACAGAAACTTGCCCGTGAAGTTTTGAAACAGAAGGATAGCTGGGATAACTGGGATGGGGTGGTAGTATCCCTTTAGCCTAAAAAGTAGTTCAATTGCATATCATCTTTAACTATACTCAGATTAATCCCAACCGAATGTTTGGATTGGAATAGTAACGGCCTTATCGTTCTGGTGTAGCAACGACCTGATACGTTCTTATCCTCCAAATCCCGACGTTCTCTTTGTGGATTGCTTGTTGAGCAATTTTGGAAAGGGAATTCCTATGACTACTCAAATCTATAGTGATATCACCTTTGTATTTGGGCCTCCAAATGGGGATAGATACGAGACTATAAAATCCCACGCACTGCGCAATGGGACGAGTTTTTCCAAAGCATTTCGTGACCATGTGGAAGGTATTTTTGTCTCTATAAAAGGGGAACGGCTTTTGGACGATCTCTTCTCCCTTTGTTTCAGAAAAAAGATAAAGATCAACAGAATTTATCCAACATATCAGATACGGGCGAACCCGGATGATAGGCTTAAAAAGTTCCACCTTCGTCCTGAGGACAGGTTTGCAGAACTGCCCGCACTGATAATCTACCCGCCAGAATTCACAACCGTGGCAGGATCAAAGCTCAGTTTCCCAATACAATTTGAGGATGCACAGTTTGTAATTGAAGCGATAAGAGAGGCATTCTGTTTTGACTGGGTGAATATATTTGGCACCTATGAAGGTGCAATTGATTTTGAGGATGTGCTCAGCGAAGGAGAGAAAGTTGAGTTTATAGAGACTGCGAATGGAAGCTGGGCATCTGCATATAAATACAGAGGTTTATATTTCTATTTTGATGAAGTTCAAAACCTGGGACCATTCGCGCAATATTCAGACATTCAGGCAAAGTTTGATGAAATATCTGATCATGTCCAAAATGATGGATTTAATAGCGTTTCATACCATTTAAAAAATTATTTTCCGAAAATGTAAATATCAAACATGGATCACCGGAGCACAAATGGCTGCTCTTTTACTTATCCCTTTAGAACGCGTATCTCAGACCCATCCGGAAGTCGTGGCGTTGCAAGCGAGTATCTTGATGCGCGTCACTAAGGGCATTGTTCGTCATCGTATAATATTCAAAAAAACCAAGTTGTGCATACCTGTACCCTATGTCTGCTGACAATCCTTCCCATAAATCTATGCTGACGCCGGCCATGGCAGCCACGGCTAGTGAATGAGCATAGTTGTCTGACATGGGCCGGATCGTATCACCCCAAAAATAGGAAAAACCCAAGCCTCCACCCACATAGGGGGAAATATCAAAGTTACGCTTATCTAAGGAAATCGTCCAAATAGGTTTAAAATCGTAGTACGCATTGGCCAAGACAAACAAGTTAGACAAACTTTTGTCTTCATTCCCCGCACGCGCGACTTGTAGATCCTTTACGTAATAATCGAATGTAATATCACCCCGTAAAGAGTCATTAAGCTGCAATCCCATTCCGACGCTTAATGGGTAAAATGCGCTGTCGAAATGGGGATTACCAACGGTATCATTGTTAGTACCTCGGTATGCATCGAAGATAGCTTCCCCCACCGCCAAATCATACCGCACATAAGGCCTGATCTCGGAATGCGATTTCTTTTCCAAAGCAGTGATACGGTTTTCTAATTCTTTTGTCTTCGTTTTGTTGGAGCTTTTTTCTGCAACACGCGTTGTACCCAAGGACGCTACTCTCACTGGTTTCGAAAGACGTGCCTTCATAAGCCTTTCTGAATTACCGATCTGATACGCCGACGACGGGGTACGTGCTGCGTATCTTAAGGTCTCAATCCGTTCCAGCTTTTTGGACAGTGTTTTGTTTTCTTTACTCAGCCGGTCCACTTCCTTCTTTAATCCAAGCACGATCTGACTGAGATCGTTGAGCGTCATCGGATTGGTTGCCGCCAATGCATTTCCGGCAATCCCGAACATAAAGGCTACAGCCAATAAGTAAGAAGTCCATTTTAAATGAAGTGAAGGCATTGTTCTCTGCTCCCCGTGACAATTTCAATGCGAATGCGTGTACTGGGGACTCTCCAATACACGGCGAAACTGTCAATGAGGGTAAATGTGGATAACTGAGTTTATTGGGAGGTGCCCTCCCCTACACGAACTGGCCCTTATACGGTATAATGCGAATTTGAGGAACCTGACCGAAGCTATTAAAAAATATAACCATGGACAACCCGAGGGAAAAAACAATGCGCGCAACTAAGGTAATCCAGGTTATCACCTCAATTTTTTCTACTTGTATATTTTTTGCTGGCACAGTAGCGGCACAGAGTGGCGGCGATGGTCGTTGGAAAGCAGTAGATTATAACGGAAGCTCAACGTTCACGGCTGTTATCATTGTCAAGGACGGAAAAATTAGTGAGGCCAACTTATCGACTGTTTGTGATCCAGATGTATGCAAAAATGATACTTGGGAGGAGTCGTGTGAAGTAGATAATTTTGCCATAAATAAGCCACTTACTGATACGTCACTTAGCTGCAGTGACTGGCGATCTATGTCAGGTAGTGTTTTTGGCACAATGACGACAGATGGCGATGATAAGAACGCAGGTGCTGCAAACTTGCGGTTCCTGCAAGAACGCGATTTCGCACTTTTTGAGGCGGAAGCTGCGAAGGGCGACGGTAAGCTAAGCACTCGTGAATTCGCACCGCGCTTGGCTGAATTGGTAGCGAAGGAAGAAAAGCGGCTGGCAGATGCCGCGGCAAAAGAGAAAGCGGCTAAAGCTAAGAAAATACGCGTGGCAAAAGAGAAAGCGGCTAAAGCTAAGAAAATACGCATGGCGGAAGAGAAAGCTGCTAAAGCTAAGAAAATACGCGTGGCAAAAGAGAAAGCCGCTAAAGCTAATGCCGAGAAGAAGAAGCGTAACGCGGTAAATGCGATCAAAGCCCCGGTTGATGCGAAGCAATATATCGCCGATCTTCGAAATTTCTTCAAGAAACACCCCGACAAAGTCGACGCCATGAAACTGGCCGAGTTATTTGTGCCTGCGCAACAGGACATAGATTCCGGTAGTTTTACGAAGAAGGGGTCTAATTTTGGCAAACTGACAGTATTCATGTCACGAAATAAAGCGTTTGCGGCTTATAGGGAGTCCGAGATCAAGGCTCGCGCAATTATAATGGAAGAGCAAAAAAGGCTTGCACTGACTAAGATTGTAGACGGGATCAAGACGATAAAGTTGAGTATCTCTAAAAATCCCTTGGACCCAAATTCTCATAGCCTGACCAAACTCGTAAAACAATATGAAAAGATTACAGGTAAGGAACCCCTGGGTACGCTGAAGAGCTCTGTTTTAGCTTTGGGTACCTCAATGACGAAACTTGGGGTGAAACCGCCGTTTGCCCACAAGGTCGCAAAAACGCCTGCCGCGCCCGTTAAGAAAATTGACTCTGATGTCACGACAAACGCACCTCAACCGAAAGCCCAAAAACCTGAGGTTGCCGCCGCGCCGACGCCAACAAAGAAAACAGCCCCTACCGAGACAGCGCAAAAAAAAGCGGCTGCTAAGGAAGCCGCTGTGAAAGTTAGTGCGAGTGCTAAGTCAATAAAGATTTGCCTTTCAGGGACGAAACATTCGCATTCGCCGATAGCGGGTAAATGCTCTGCTTCTTATGAAAAAGGTGACTACGCTAATGCTATGCGTGAATGGAAACCTTTAGCCGAACAGGGGAATGCCTCTGCCCAGTACAATCTGAGTCGAATGTATTTCAGAGGACAAGGTGTTCGAAAGCACTTTAAGACTGCTGCGAAATGGAACAAACTTGCTGCCGAACAGGGACTCGCCGCTGCCCAGTTCAGTCTGGGTAGGTGGTACCAAGCAAAATATAAACATAAGACTGCGTTGAAGTGGTTCACACTTGCTGCCGAACAGGCCCCCCTTTTCCAGGAAAAGTTGGGTGATATGTACGCAAGCGGAAAGGAAAAAAGTGTTCCAAAGAACTATAAGACTGCGGTGAAGTGGTACAAACTTGCTGCCGAACAAGGGAGAGCAAATGCCCAGTATTCTCTGGGTCAAATGTACGCCGAAGGAAAAGGTGTTCCACAGAACGATAAGACTGCCGTGAAGTGGTACAAACTTGCTGCGAAACAGGGGAATAACTTTGCCCAGTTCAGTCTGGGTAGTCTGTACCAAACAAAAAATAAACATAAGACTGCGGTGAAGTGGTACAAACTTGCTGCCGAACAGGGGTTTGCCCCAGCCCAGCGCCAATTGAGTAGGCTTCGTTATTTACAGGAACAAGCAGAAGAAGAAGCCCGAAAACAGGAAGCCAAGAGGGCGGCGGAAGAGAGAGCGGCCGCTAGAGCTAAAGCAATACGTATGGCGGAAGAGAGAGCCGCTAAGGCTAAGAGAATACGTATGGCGAAAGAGAAAGCCGCTCGAGATAAGAAAATACGTATGGCGAAAGAGCAAGCCGCTGAGGACGCAAAGGAGGAAAATTGGCTGAAGAATGTTTATTATCAGTACATGTCTATTAAAAACTGTTATGAAATTCGCAAACCGTATGCGATCCAATATCTGAATACACAACAGATGGCTGACGCTAAGGTCCACATTAAAAACTTAGAAGCCTGGCTCACAAAGAAACACAATCTTAAATCGGATGTAGAATGGGGCCGTGCAGATACCCAGTTCCAAAAAGAATTGGGCAAACAATTCCGGACGCTTAAGGCGATACCGGATTATAATAAACAAATGGATGCCTTCTGCAAAATGCAATTAAATAATCTCATGGGTATTCAGATCCCCGGCAAGAAAAAAACAATGAAAAAAGATTTCTAGAAGATCCAATTCAAATGGAATTGAGACTTTTGTTGAGAGGTTGATATATCGGCGATGGAGCTGGGGCCAAGTTTAAGCCCTCACTTCACACATACTCTAAATTCACTTTTAGTGTATTCCCCGTCTTTCTCCTTGTAACAACCCTCTATTACTTTCGACCCACCACTACATTCTGACTGAGATCGTTGAGCGTCAAAGGATTGGTTGCCGCCAATGCATTTCCAGCAATCCCAAACATCAAAGCTACTGCCAATAAGTAGGAAGTCACCCTTGAATGAAGTAAAGGCATTGTTCTCTGCTCCCCGTAACAATTTCAATGCGAATGCGTGTACTGGGGACTCTCCAATACACGGCGAAACTCTCAATACGGGCAGATGTGGATAACTGAGTTTGCTGGGAGGTGCCCTCCTCTACACAACGCGTTTGTTATTTGACACAATGCGCGAATGAGAAAACTGACCATAATACTCTGCCTAATAATTGCTGTGCTAGTAGGGTTTATACTTGGTTTATTTGTTCTGAATGCAGGGCATCAGGGCGCAGACGAAGAGTATTTTCGAGCTCTTAAAGCCGTGAATGGTTCCGGAATAGACTGGATTGACGCAATATTCCGCTATTGTGTCGTTCTGTTGGTACAAACGGCCAGATTCTTTGGAATATCGTATGAAGCACTAAATATATGGGTGTTCATAATTGTGCAACCATTGATCATCATTTTATTGTCAATTTGGATTTTTCGTTTGCGAAGAATGCTGAGAAGAACCCGCTGAAGGAACAAGAGTGCTGGAATTTATTTTTAAATTTTTCCTTTCAACAACTATTTTGGGTGCCTGCATTCTCGTGCTTGTCGACCAAATATCGGATTTCTAGAGAACGATGGAGCTGCTAACAGCGCCAAAAATGAACCGCAGGTTAAGAACTTACGGAAATTGGCAGACAGCAATCCATCAGATGGGATATCGCAAGCTTGGACCCTGAAGCAATGTGATACCGCGTACAAAAGAATATTTAAAGCTCAAGCCAACGGCGATTATGAAAATGCCTTTTTTATATCATTATTAACATCAGGTGTTTTTTTGATTGATCGCACTTTACGCGATTTTAAACGGCAGACGCGACTAATCGGATTCCGTACTAGAGTTCGATCTGGGCGTGTTCGTGATACATTTGCCTCACATGAGAGTATTTGATCCTAAATTGGCTACGCCTCTTTATAGCCGGTTTTTCTTCGGAGGCCCGCTCCATCTTTATTCCGGGTTGATAGTAGACAATACCGTCGGAGACAGCTTTTAAAAAAAGAGTAAAATCAGTTTGCTCACAAATAAAAACTTTAGGACCAAAACAATACTCTGGGGGTGATTTTTTTCTTAATGATGGTACGTATACGACTTGGGCGTGTTTGCGATTCCAATGCTTCATCATTTTCGTAAAGCCCCACATTGCTGCGACATTACCGTCTCGTGAACTCAGAACGAGACCGCCAGTCATATCAGTAATTATGCCGGTCGGCGTGTCGTAACCGTGTAATTCAAGACGTAATCCTGTTCGGTGATGAAAGTCTCGCGTCGTACACCTGTAAGTACCTCCAAGATTGAAACGATCTGGTTTTCCTTTTGGGTCCGGATACGCGTAGCGTTTCATAAATTCCAATACACCGACATCACGATATAAGCCGCCAGTTGGTTCGGGTGTCATTAGCGTAACAGCGCCTTTGGCGCGAAATTTGATAAAGTCTTCGACTCCAAATTGTTTTATCTCCCAGCCAAGATAATCAGGCTTAGCATGCCCATTCGGTGGGATACCCAATTCGGCTTCTAAAGTGTACCCGCCTCCATTTGAGGCCTTATAAGGTTGTGGAAGATTGTCCGGTCCCAGCCTTTTTGATTGTATCCAGTGCTTTTGATAAATTCTTTTCAGGGACGCTAGTAATTGCGATTTAGTATTACCTGCCTCAAAGTCTGAGGGAATTTCTAAGAATACACCGTTTTCGTGCAGGCGTTCACTACCGTGAATTTCGCGAGCAAGAGGATGTTGTCGCCCTACCGCATAGCCCAGCACTTCTCCGGCGTGGGTAACCCCAAAGAACATCACACGTCCCTCGTCTCGATTGCGCATGACTGCTGCCGGAGCGTCCCGGCATCCCCGAAGAAACCCGGACATTCGTACTTCAGGATATTTTGGATAAAGAATTAATTGAGCGTAAGGCGCTGGATGCTTTACATCTTCATCGACCCATGAGAACAAGATTTTAGCCTTTGCTCTATCTCGTTTACTGCCCGCGATATCGCCATCATCAACATACACTTTCTGATGAGGAATTATGTTAAGCGCTGAAAAGTCCCCGCCCAGATAAACCTGATTTTTCGAGTTGTCGTTTGGCGACAACCTTTTCGCATAAAACCGATGGGCACCGTGGGAACGTAACAGGCCGACGAGAGCGGGTATTGTCTCGATCATATGGCGGAGCCTCGGGCTTCATATGTCCGTTCGTGACCATTTAACCACATTGCCAATTCTTTGATAACCTCATCTGGATTGCGACGGTGTTTTCCCTTAAGGGCACATTCCCATACAACAGCCTGCCTCCATCCCAGAGCCGCCAATTCGTTCTGGGCCCTCATATCACGGGCTCGGTTCTGTTCAATCTTCCCTTTCCACCAATCGGTTCGAGTAGCGGGTAATTTGAAAAGCGGACAATTGTGTCCGTGCCAGAAGCAACCGTGTACAAATATCACCGCCTTGAGTCGCGCAAAAACTATGTCCGGCTTACCGCGCAAATTTTTGTCATGTAGTCGATACCTAAACCCCAGCTTAAACAGACCTTTTCGAACTAATAGCTCGGGCTTTGTATCCGTCCCCTTAATACCCGCCATCATGCGGCTGCGGGTTTTTCTGTCGACGATATCAACCAAGCTCTCAAGAGACCTTTCTGAAAGACGGGTTCTTAGCGCGCTCCAATGTCTCGCACATCAACTTGGCGATATCAGTTACCACCGGTACAGACACTGAGTTTCCAAATTGGCGGTAGGCTTGAGTATCAGATACAGGTTGAGTTTTCTCGTTGTCACGTCGATCAAAATGTCTTTGGAGATCTTTTGGAAAGCCCATCAACCGGCAGCATTCAAGGGGCGTTAATCTTCTCGGCCGCTTATCATCACCTTGGTAAATCAATATTTCTGCACCGTCCTTGTGATACCGGGCAGACAACGTCCTTGTGGTTTTATTATTAAAGGGCGGCTCAATAAGCCCATAACCAAAGCCCTGTCCCTTTGCCACGTGCTTTTTTTTGTGGCGGACAAGTGTATCCCATGTTCCGGGTCCCAAAGTATATTTTGACTCAACATGATCCTCCAAAATACTTTCTAAGCTAGTTTTTGTAACGAGAGGCTCAATTTTCGAAAAATCGAATTGGCCCGGTAATACTTCCCATGATTGATTTC
Organism: Pseudomonadota bacterium; assembly: GCA_036339585.1. Classification (NCBI taxonomy): domain Bacteria; kingdom Pseudomonadati; phylum Pseudomonadota; species Pseudomonadota bacterium. The sequence goes on along the minus strand of JAYZAS010000014.1, from coordinate 18,604 downwards.
TTGATGAGGTCTTCTTTCTGAAACCCGCAATAAAAACACGCTCACGGTGTTGTGGCGTCCAGAGGGCTGCATCAAGAACACTGTGCTCCACGTGATAGTCCAGTTCATCAAGTGATTCGAGAATTATCTGGAAGGTTCGCCTGCTATTATGTGAAAGAAGATTTTTCACATTTTCGAGCAGAAAAGCCTCGGGTTTCTTAATGCGGAGGATTTCCTTGATATTAAAGAAAAGAGTTCCTTGCGTCGGGTCATCAAAACCATGTGGGCGCCCAAGCGACTGTTTTTTTGATACACCTGCCAAAGAGAACGGCTGGCAGGGAAACCCTGCAGCCAGAATCTCATGATCCGGAATCAAGCTGGGTGGGATTTTTTCAATATCTCCAGATAGGTCAGCCTTGACAATATGATCGAAGATTGGTTTTTCGCCAAAAAAAGCTTCGTAAGTACGTTGTGCGTATTTGTCGTACTCCGAAGAAAATACGCATTGTCCTCCGGCTCGTTCAAAGGCGATCCGGAAACCGCCTATTCCGGCGAAAAGATCTATAAACCTAAAGGTCACACTATTCCCTGATAGAGGCAGTTTACCCGTCAACTTTTGTAGGTGTAGCAGATCCCGGTTATGCGGGATACATACAATTTTTTCGAACCAACGTCCGCTCAAGAGCGAAAGCGGACATTGCGTGTAGACATCAAGAGCGCGGCAAAAACACGTTATACAGTCCGCTTACTGATGAAGTAATAAATCAACCTGAGGTGATGCTGCAGAGTGGTGTTAATTCAACACACATTATTTGTTATGAAGGCACAGGTAGGCCGTATAGAGATAAAGACCAATTTGGTCGAGCGTTCCGTATTTGCAGGGACCGTGCGGGTGTTGGCGGCGATGTTACCTTCCAAGATTTAAGAAAAACCGGAATAACGGAGCTAGCTAAAAACTCTGCCACTAATGCAGAAATAGTCTCTTTTAGCGGTCATGCAATTAACAGCCCTATTTTGCAAGAGTATGTGATGTCAGCAAAACAAACAGCCCGAAACGCACGGCGTAAAATGGGAAATTATCTCGATAATGAGAATCAGGATTTAGCGGATGATACACCGGAAGTTTGGCAACGTCGGCAAGAGCGTCGGCAAGGTCGGCAGACCGAAGAGCCACATGTAGTTAAGCCATTGACTTTATTGGAGAAAGTGGCGGGAGTGACGGGACTCGAACCCGCGGCCTCTGGCGTGACAGGCCAGCGCTCTAACCAACTGAGCTACACCCCCTGCAGCAATCCTGTAATCTAGCGCTGAAAACCTGTCAACCTAGAACATGCAGCCTATATGGTGGGCGGTGACGGGATCGAACCGCCGACCCCCTCGGTGTAAACGAGGTGCTCTCCCAGCTGAGCTAACCGCCCATATTCAGCATTTACGTACTGTAACTTCTCTATACCAGTCAAAAAGCAAACCGGCCATCCCATTTTAGGATGACCGGTTACTATGTTGTAACCCCTTAACGCTATTATTTTAATTAACGGCGTCCTTGAGCCCTTTACCGGCCTTAAATTTAGCCTGATTAGAAGCAGGGATTTGTATTACGGCACCAGTTTGCGGATTACGCCCAGTCGTTGCCTTCCGGTGTCCAACACTAAAGGTACCAAAACCTACAAGCCTTACCTCGTTACCATTGCTTAATGAGCCTGCGATCGTATCAAAAACTGCGTCAACTGCCTTGGCCGCATCGGCCTTCGACAATCCTGCATCCGATGCTACGGATGCAACTAAATCATTTTTGTTCAAAGCAACGCACTCCTTCGGGCTGGCTAAAAGTTGATGATGAAGAAATTCTTAGTACAACCTTACCAAAGTAACGATGCTCATCCAGACCAGTCAACCAAAACCCTCGTGTTTCTGCGGATTAACAAAAACCCACAAATAATCCAATTATGCCAATACCTTAAAAGCCACTGCTCAATGAGTAGTAACAGTACCAACCCTGCCCTTCCCATCCTCACCGGGCACCGGATTGACATCTTCCGATTCGGGCTCCCACTCTATAGGAGTTACCTCGGATACGAGGGCTTTTTCTAAGACCTCGTCGAGAGAACTTACCGTGACAATATCTAAGCTTTCCTTAACATTATCCGGGATATCCGGAAGGTCTTTCGCATTATCCTGCGGAATAAGGACTTGCTTAATCCCACCACGCAACGCTGCTAGCAACTTTTCTTTAAGACCGCCTATGGGAAGGACACGACCACGCAGAGTTATTTCGCCCGTCATCGCCACATCTTTTTTCACTTCTATTCCTGTAAGAACAGACACGATTGATGTTACCATCGCGACGCCAGCGGATGGACCATCTTTTGGAGTGGCGCCTTCTGGAACATGGACGTGTATATCTACTTTTTCAAATAACGTAGGCGCAATTCCAAAGGACGGCCCCCTGCTCTTTACATAGCTTTCAGCAGCTGCGACAGACTCCTTCATTACATCACCGAGCTTACCAGTGCTTTGAATCTTTCCTTTTCCAGGTAGCTTAACTGACTCTATCGTCAACAACTCTCCGCCAACTTCAGTCCATGCAAGACCGGTCACAACACCAACAAGATCGTCCTCTTCAACCTCGCCGAACCTGTATTTCTTAATACCAGCAAATTCTTCTAAGTTCTCTTGCGTTATATCCACCTTCTGAACTTTGCCATCCATTAAAATTTCTTTGATGGATTTACGTGCTAAATTAGCCAATTCTCGTTCTAAACTACGAACACCAGCCTCACGCGTATAGAAACGAATAAGATCCCTGAGGGCATCGTCCGAAATCGACCATTCGCCCTTCTTGAGCCCATTTTCCTTAATTTGTTTATTTATAAGATGCCTCTTCGCAATTTCCACTTTTTCGTCTTCTGTGTACCCAGCTATGCGAATGATCTCCATTCTATCCATTAATGGCTGCGGCATCCTGAGTGTGTTTGCTGTTGTGACAAACATTACATCACTAAGATCATAATCCACTTCAAGGTAGTGGTCTGCGAAGGTGCTGTTTTGCTCAGGATCAAGTACTTCTAGGAGAGCAGAGGATGGATCACCACGCCAATCAGCTCCTAACTTGTCAACCTCATCCAGTAAAAACAATGGATTTGAATAACCAGCCTTTTTCATTCCTTGAATAACTTTACCAGGCATAGATCCTATGTACGTGCGCCGGTGCCCACGCACCTCAGCCTCGTCTCGAACACCACCAAGAGACATACGAACGAACTTGCGACCCGTAGCACGCGCTATTGACTTTCCGAGAGAAGTCTTACCAACACCAGGAGGTCCCACAAGGCAAAGTATGGGCCCCTTAACTTTCCTCATACGCTGTTGCACAGCAAGGTATTCAAGAATACGGTCCTTAACCTTTTCAAGCCCATAATGATCTTGATCAAGGATATCTTGCGCAACAGATAAGTCTTTTTTTGTTTTGGTACGTTTTTTCCATGGAATACTGAGTATCCAATCAAGATAATTGCGAACAACTGTAGCTTCAGCTGACATGGGGCTCATGGCGCGCAATTTTTTCAACTCCGACTGCGCCTTTTCTCTCGCGTCTTTGCTAAGCTTTGTCTTTGCGATGTTTTCCTCTATTTCAGCAAGCTCATCCTTACCATCTTCACCGTCACCAAGCTCTTTCTGAATGGCCTTCATTTGTTCGTTTAGATAGTATTCTCGCTGGGTTTTCTCCATCTGACGTTTTACACGATTGCGGATACGCTTTTCGACCTGCATAACGCCGATCTCACCTTCCATAAACGAGTACACACGCTCAAGTCGCTCAGATACCTTGTGTAGCTCGAGCAGTGCCTGCTTGTCGGCAATTTTCAACGCCAAGTGCTGCACTACAGTATCAGCGAGTTTCCCCGGGTCTTCGATTTGGTTGACAGAAATAAGTACCTCAGGTGGGATTTTCTTGTTTAGCTTGATATACTGTTCGAATTCAGACACCACGGCACGGCTCAAAGCCTGTAATTCTTCTGCCTCCTCAGACTGCTCAATCACTACGGCGCATTCAGCCTGGAAAAAGTCGGGGTGTTCGATATATTTGGTAACGTGGGCACGCTTGCCACCCTCTACAAGAACCTTCACTGTACCGTCTGGAAGCTTCAAGAGTTGCAACACAGTCGAGATAGTCCCCACTTCATAAATCTCATCAGGGGTAGGGTCGTCATCAGATGCACTCTTCTGCGTTAAAAGAAGAATTTGCTTGTTATCGTTCATAACATCTTCGAGAGCTCTCACTGACTTATCTCGCCCGACAAAAAGGGGAACGATCATATTAGGGAAGACAACAATATCGCGCAAAGGCAATACTGGCAGTACCTGCTTTTCGTCTAATTCGTCCATAATAAACTCTCTAGGTTTGAGCTGTTTCTGATTAAAAATTTATATCTTCTGAGCTGTTGCCAATTAAATTTTATTCAAGACTTGAAAAATTACAAATGCCACCCATGAGTAAAAATTTACGCACTTTTTTCTGTCTCTCTCTGCCGGTCTGAATAAATGTGCAAAGGGTCAGCTCTGCCCTCTACAACCTCTTTGTTTATCACGATTTCCCCAACACTCTCCAAGCTTGGCAGGTCATACATAGAGTCTAGTAAGATGCTTTCAAGAATAGACCGTAAACCGCGCGCCCCAGTCTTCCTGGCAATAGCCTTGGCTGCGACACCACGTAATGCATCATCTGCAAATTCAAGATTCACACCTTCCATTTCAAACAATCTTTGATATTGCTTTACCAGAGCGTTGCGGGGTGTGGTTAAAATTTCAATCAACGCCTCTTCATCTAAATCTGACAGAGTTGCAAGTACGGGTAATCTGCCCACAAACTCTGGAATCAGCCCGAACTTGAGGAGATCCTCTGGTTCTATCTCTTGAAGTATTTCCCCGATATTCCTGTCATCCGCAGACCGCACGTCGGCTCCGAAGCCTATGGACGAACCTTTATCACGTTGGGATATAATTTTCTCCAAACCAGCAAATGCTCCCCCGCAAATAAAGAGTATATTGGTAGTATCGACCTGCAAAAACTCTTGTTGAGGGTGTTTGCGCCCTCCTTGCGGAGGGACCGATGCAATAGTCCCTTCCATAATTTTGAGAAGTGCCTGTTGAACACCCTCCCCCGATACATCTCGGGTAATGGACGGGTTGTCTGACTTGCGACTAATTTTGTCTACTTCGTCGATATAGACAATGCCACGCTGAGCTCGCTCAACATTATAATCTGCAGCCTGAAGTAATTTTAGAATTATATTTTCAACATCCTCACCAACATAGCCTGCCTCGGTGAGTGTGGTGGCGTCTGCCATGGTAAACGGCACATCTAAAATACGTGCCAAAGTCTGGGCTAACAGTGTCTTGCCGCAACCCGTGGGGCCTATGAGTAATATGTTGGATTTGGCCAACTCAACATCATTACTATTGCCGGAATTAGCCAAACGCTTGTAATGGTTATGTACTGCAACGGACAATACTCTCTTAGCGTGACCCTGCCCTATGACATAATCGTCTAAAACTTTGCAAATTTCGCGAGGCGTTGGTACGCCGTCAGAAGACTTCGAAATCGCAGCCTTGTGATCTTCTTTGATGATGTCCATGCAGAGCTCTACACATTCATCACATATAAACACTGTCGGTCCCGCAATAAGTTTGCGAACTTCGTGCTGACTTTTGCCACAGAACGAACAATACAAGGTGTTTTTAGCCTCACCACCAGTTTTTGCCATAGCCTTGCTTTCGTAATCAGTTGAACGAACTTTTGGTGCAATCCCACTAGATTTTAGCCAATTGACGCGCCATACGCCAATGCCAATTGACCCTTAAAATGAGCAAACACCTTCATATATAGTAAAAGTTGCTCAAAAACCAATGAGTCGGTAAATTTCCGCTTGGGTCGTTAATTCTTAAAATCACCCACGTTGGCAGACATTTCTGTGTTGAAATGGCTAACTACGGTCAAAAAAACACGAATCGAAAAACCAAGCAGTGCTTAGAGGCCTTGCCTCACTTGTCGCTCTCATCGGAGCCGCTGTCTATATCCTCAGCCGCAATAGGACGCTCCGATACTACTTCGTCCACGATACCGAACTCAAGAGCTTGCTCAGGCGACATGAAATTGTCTCTATCCATGCCGTCCTCAACCGCCTTGAGTTTTTGTCCGGTATGATTAACGTAGATTTCATTAAGCCGTTCACGCAGCTTAAGAATTTCGCGCGCATGTATTTCGATATCTGCGGCTTGCCCTTGAAAACCTCCGGACGGCTGGTGAATCATTATACGACTATTTGGCAGACAGTAGCGTTTATTTGCCGCACCCGCAGCAAGCAATAACGATCCCATTGAGGCCGCCTGACCCATACAAACGGTAGAAACTTGCGGTCGGATATACTGCATTGTGTCATAGATCGAGAGACCTGACGAAACAACACCACCCGGTGAGTTAATGTACAGAGCAATATCCTTGGTCGGATTTTCAGATTCTAGATAAAGTAATTGGGCGCAGATTAAGCTCGCTACAGCATCGTGTACTGGGCCTACTAAAAAAATAATCCGTTCCTTAAGTAGTCGAGAATAAATATCGTACGCACGCTCACCGCGGTTGGTTTGTTCAACGACCATGGGCACTAGCGTGTTCATCCTCGGTACGTCTGCACCGTCTACCAAGTCAGTCAATTGAGAGGGGAAATGATTGTCATTCATCATTTTAATCCTTTTTTGCTGACCCCGCTGTTTTTTTAGCAGGTGCTTTCTTTTTGGGGGCTGCTTTCTTTTTGGGGGCTGCTTTCTTTTTGGGGGCTGCTTTCTTTTTGGGGGCTGCCTTCTTTTCCGAAGAGATTTTTTTCTTGGGCTGACTATTTTCAACAGCAGCTATTTGTTCGGCCTCTATCTCTTTCTTTAATTCATCCAGCGTTACCTCACGCTCACTCACATTTGCCATTTCGAGAATAAAATCAATGACCTTATCTTCAAATAGGGGCGCGCGTATGCTAGCCATGGCTTGCTCATTTTCCCGATACATCTCAATAATCTTTTTCTCTTGCCCAGGATGCCGTTGCGCCTCAGCAATTAAGGCACGGTTCACTTCTTCTGGAGACACATCAATGTTATTCCGCTGCCCTACTGCAGCAAGGAGTAGCCCCAAACGGACCCGCCTTTCAGCTACTTTGCGATAAAATTCTTCGGGATTTTCAACCTCACCATCTTCGACATTTTCTGATTGATTTTTCTTAGCTTCCAAATACTGCTGCCATATGGAATCAAATTCCGAATCTACCATTGAACCCGGCAACTCAAATTGGTGCAGGTTATCGAGCTTATCTAACAAGGCCCGTTTTGTTTTTTCACGACAAACTGAAGAATATTCTTTCTCCGTCCGCTCACGCATCTGCGTCCTTAGAGCATCAAGTGATTCGAGCCCTAGGTTTTTGGCAAATTCATCATTAAGTTCGGCTTCTTTTTTCTCACGTATTTCTTTCAACTTGCATTCGAATAACGCCTCTTTGCCGGCAAGGTTTTCGGCGGGATACTCATCGGGCATGGTCACTTTAACCGATACATCGCTACCCGCTGCAACTCCTGTCAACTGTTCCTCGAAGCCTGGAACAAATTGATTGGACCCTAGGGTCAGGTGAAAATCGGTAGCCTTGCCTCCCTCAAAGGGCTCCCCGCCTACTTTGCCCTCAAAGTCCAAGACGACAATATCCCCTGTTTTAGATTTACGCTTGCTGCTGATGGGCTCGCTGCCAGCCATGTTTTCAGCCATGTCAGCAATAGATTTTTCTATTTGCTCATCATCGACGGCAACCCTAAGCCGTTCCAGCTCAACCGTTTTAAAGTCGACCGGATCGATTTCTGGAAGAACATCAACTGCGACTGTGAATTCTAGTTCTCCGCCATCCTCAAACCTTTTAATCTCAACTTTTGGCTGCATGGCTGGCTGCAAATCCCGCTCTTTCAGAGCACTAGACATGGCCTCACCAACAGCCATTTCTAACACTTCACCTCGAACAGCGTCGCCGTATCGCTGCCGAATTATAGATGGCGGCACTTTCCCCGGACGGAAACCTGGTATCGAAACTTTGCCCGACACCTCTTCCAATTTAGCCTTTATTTTTGACTCGACATCCTCTGCTGGTACTATGATTTTTAGCTCGTGGCTCAAACCTTCATTTTTTACTTCTGTAACTTCCATGGCCCTCTACTCGCCAGTTTTACATTCCCACCGCCGACTGTCTTTTCTCAATCGCGCAGCCTATTTCAGCGCATATTTAGCGCAAGTGGTGCGGGCGGAGGGAATCGAACCCCCACGGATTGCTCCACAGGTACCTAAAACCTGCGCGTCTACCAATTCCGCCACGCCCGCCCGACCAAGAGCCAAAGCATGGAAGCTCTGCGCGCCAAACTGCCTTGTATAAGTAGTGAATGGTGAGCGGTCAAGCACACAGAGTGAGTAAGTTTGAATTACCTGTTAAAGCAGCGAACTAAACACTTCGCATCACTCGTCCAATAGCCGAAAATGCCCGCCAAAACAACAAAACCCAAATCTTTTTGGGCATAAATATTTAAAACAATTACGCTCAAAACTTGAATTGCATTTTGCGGTGAAACTGATATGTTATGTTATAATATAACGAATGCTTGCGCGGAAGCTGACTGTTAAGACAATTTCTTGATCCGCGAACACATGGAGAGTTGTAAATGGCAAGCGTTTCAACTGAGCGGGCACCAGATGCTCGCCTTCCGGTTACAGTGCTGTCTGGTTTTCTCGGCGCCGGTAAAACTACTCTACTAAACCGCGTTTTGAACAATCGTGATGGTAAGCGCGTAGCTGTCATCGTCAATGATATGTCTGAGGTGAACATCGATGCCGACCTCGTACGCGCGGATACAGAACTTAGCCGAACCGATGAAACATTAGTTGAAATGTCCAATGGCTGTATTTGCTGCACGTTACGTGACGATCTCCTGGCAGAGGTTCGGCGTCTTTCTGAGGAAGCGCGCTTTGACTACCTTTTGATTGAATCAACCGGTATCTCTGAGCCCTTACCTGTGGCGGCAACCTTCGACTTTAGAGACGAAAATGACCACAGTCTCTCGGACGTAGCCCGCCTCGATACCATGGTCACAGTTGTTGACGCAGTAAACCTACTTAAAGACTACTCTAGTCATGATTTCTTGCGTGACAGAGGCGAGAACTTGGGAGACGATGATAATCGAACGATTGTGCATTTGTTGACTGACCAAATCGAATTTGCCGATATCGTCATCCTTAATAAGGTTTCTGATGCAACTCCACGAAATGTTGATGCTGCGTGCAAAATAATTCGTAGCCTTAATGCTGACGCTAAGATTATCAAAGCGAACCACTGCGATGTTTCAGCGGATTTAATACTAAACACAGGATCTTTTGACTTTGAGAGAGCGCATGAACATGCGATGTGGGCGAAGGAATTGTACGGGCATGCGGAACATACTCCCGAGACTGAGGAATACGGGATAGAAAGCTTTGTTTACAGGGCTCGACGGCCGTTTAATCCGGAAAAAATTCACAAAGTTCTTAACAGCGATCTGCCCGGCGTGATTCGTGCTAAAGGCCATTTTTGGATTGCAACACAGCCCGATTGGGTCGCGGAATTCGCCCTTGCCGGAGCACTCACCTCCGTCAATGCACTCGGAAACTGGTGGGCCTCAATACCAAAAGAAAGATGGCCTGATGATGAAAGAGGTCGAGACTACATGAACACTCATTGGAAGGAGCCTTGGGGTGACAGAAGGCAAGAAATTGTTTTCATAGGCAACGGGATAAATTGGTCGGAATTAGAAGGATCCCTTGATGCCTGTCTTGTTCCGGAAACACTTGCCAAGGATATTGCCACCCTGCCCAACTTTTCAGACCCATTTCCTAGGTGGCGGCGTCCGGAGGCTACAAAATGAGAACCGCTCAAGAGTTGAAAAGTTCCAGTAATTACAGATCTTTAAATGGATTAATTGAGACACAAGTTGACGTTCAAACTGTCCAATCACGCGACGGACTTTGTGCGATTTCTAATTCGGCAACTAAATTGGTGATTTGGAAACGTTCGCTGCCCGATCAATTGCAAACTTGGCTCGGGCAGATGAGCATAGATCGCCTACCTCACGCACGCGTCCTTGTTAAAACATCTGATGTTCGGGGTGCTATGGAATTTACATTTAAAGACCGTAACCTGAGAATAAAAAACGTTACCGACCTCTTTATAGAGGATATAGAGGGTCTTGCTTCGGTGTATGCAGAAATTACCGGAGAAGAGATGGTCGACATACGGTTAGAAAGAGTGACTGATAACGCATGTTGGAAATTTCACCGTGACTATGTAAAAACGCGGTTACTTACGACTTACCTTGGCCCTAACACGGAATGGGTTCTACCTGAATATGGAGAGCAGGCTTTGAGCCAACAGTTGCAATTCAGAGGACCAATTGAAAGCCTCACCCCCCATGACGTAGCAATTTTTAAAGGCTGTAGCAGCGCAACAGAAGCTGGCATTGTACATCGCTCCCCGCCTATTGAGGGCACTGGGTATACAAGGCTGCTTCTTTGCCTCAACCAGAAATCCGACACTTCACCTGCCCCATGGTCAAAAAAGTGAATTAACTCCGCTGTTTTTTCACAAGCGCACTATGGCTCTATCTGAACAAGAGTGTTGGGGCAAGCTAACACTGGGTTAGTTCGAGGTAAACAGAGGCAGCTCATATTGCTTTGTTATGAGTGTCCTAACTCTGCTGAAAGAGGCATTCGTTGCTAAGATAGGAAAGCTTTGCCTAAAATTATTACCAATAATACTTCAAACTGAATGTACGATACAATTGCTTGCCGGTTTTCCGCTTGAGCACAAAAGATGCATGGCGCGAATGCGGCCTTTTTCTTTAAATGCCATTAAGGTCATAATGTCGTCCCAAAACATTGGCCGTCTAAACCAAACTTCAAGATCAAAAGCATTCGGCTGATAGGCCTTCTGCAATGCCTCACGGTAAAAATGAATTCCCATCAGACCTGCAGCAATCGGCGCGCGAAATCCATGTTTTGCTGCAACTGCAGGATCAGAGTGAATCAAGTTACCGGCTTCATTGCTATACTCTGCCACCAACTTTGGAATAAGACTTCGGCTCATTATCTCAGAAAAGCCCTCTAAGGTTTCCGAAGGACGAGGAATACCGCGAGACGGCTCTTTTGCTCCTACAGCGATAATGCCTGACCGCTCTGCCTCCACACACACATGACCGTTTGATCGAGAATATTTAAAGTGACTGTGCAGAATACAGCCCCGGGGATGTGGATTTATCTCCATGATTTGTCCAGCGACTGTTATAGGCTCCTCAAGCTGAAGCGGCTCTATCTGACGAAACCGCTGTGAAAGGTGAACACCGCCTAAAATTGGTATGTCAGCCGCCATTAATACTTTTATTGTTGGTAAACCAAGCATAGCTATTTCGACCTGGTTACCGTAAATTTCCGGATTAACGCCACTGCAATTCAATTTACGCACCTGCTCTTTTTTCTCCACGCAAAAAGTCCATGGAGCAAATTCAAAGCCGCATCCTTTTTCTAAAGCTTCGCTCACTCTATCGCTCCCGTCGACTGCTTGCACCGCTAGCCTCGTGCTCACGCGTTGTTAAGAAGCCCAAATGAATTCCGTTTTTAGTTGGGGGCATTTGCAGATTAGGCAGCGAGCCTATCAGTGTAAGTATCAGCGAACGCCCCAAGAGCTAGAACTCTGGGCCCCTCGACAACTGAATGTGATCTTTGTGGATGTTTAAACTCGATCTCATACCTGATATGAGGAATGCTAAAGCTATCCGAAGAGACAGCTATAACACGCGCAACCTCTAACGTGTGATCAGCACGGGTCCGGTAAAACATGTCACCGACTTTGATTAAACAAATCTTGCGTCCTCGTTTAATCAAAGTGCTCGCACGCTCTCGGCCTCTTGCGCCAACAAATAGACCTTCAGTCTTACCCTTTAGACGCATCCCTATAACTCAAAAAATAACAAATACGCCTTGGGTATCTATGGAGTAATCAGGATTTCAGCAAGCGCTTTATAGCCGGAGACAGAGCAGTTTTCCCATCGATGCTGTAAGCCTCATGATTTGCCTCGATTCTTTCAAGATCATAAAGATAATTGACCATCAATCCTGCAGCATTTGTTATGCCGTTTTCTGATCTGTCAGCAAGCCAATTTAACCTTTCGATTCGGGCGCCATTTGTTAAATGGAAATTAGCGACCGGGTCTAATGCCCGAATTCCATCTTTCCGTTTGCAACAAGCAAGATATTTGCCTGCAGCCTTCATAAGGATAGGCCGAACTGCCGGCGCTTTTGCCTCATCCAGATACCATTCCTTAGAATTAAGAACTGACTTTAGAAAAGTTTGATCGGCAGTGACGCCCACATCATTTGCTTTCGATTCACTTAGCAAGCCCTTCATTTCGCTAGGGGCGATATTTAACTCTCCATTATCCAATGATTTCTCAAACCATTTTCTGAATCCCGGCATTGGCGATAGGGTTGCAAATTGTCGTAGCCCAGGAAATTCTGTACGCAACAAATCAACGACCCTTTTTATCAAAAACCCTCCGAAACTGATACCTTCCAACCCTGATTGTGCGTTAGAAATGGAATAAAATATTGCAGTATCGGCTTTTTCGGCCTCAGAGGTTGGGGACGATGGATCAAGTAATTCGTCTATGCTTTTCGCCAGACCATTCAAAAGAGCAACTTGAACAAAGATTAAGGGTTCATCAGGCATACGCGGATGGAAAAATGCAAAGCACCGACGATCGGCATCTAGCCGGTTTTTGAGATCGCCCCATCCGCGTATCTCGTGTACAGCTTCATACTCAATCAATTTTTCTAAAAGTGATGCAGGGTGGTCCCAGCTAATACGTTCCAATTTTAGAAAACCAATATCAAACCATGAAGTCAATAATCGCCGAAAATCGTGCTCAAGCGCCTGGAGTGATGAGTCTTTTTGTTTGAAGCTGAGTAAATCCGAACGCATATCCACAAGGAATTTCACTCCCTGTGGCAAAGCATTGAATTGGGTAAGCAACCTAATGGGCCTTGGCTCTAATGCCATCCGAAGGTTTTTCACTGCTTTAGGAACATTATCAAGCTTTGCTGCATTGTATTCACTGATTGCATTGCTAACAGCCAACTCATCAGTTTGAAAGCTACTAGCAAGAAGCTGCAGAAACCGCCTTCGACCATTTATATCGAGCCCGATATATGTTTGCCCGAGAAAAGCTGCTCTGGCTCGCGCAGAAATTTCTCCCCCTCTTGCCTCAAGACAATTTTTCATCTGCTCCCGTAAATCAAGAATATCGCCATCATTTGATAAATCGGGCCGAACCGAACCAGAGAAGGTACCTGCAATATCCCGCCATATTCCGCGCAACCGCTCAAGCCATGTCGATGAGTTAACGGAGGACATTTCAACTTGTTCACCTGCTTTAAATTTTGAGTTTTTAGACCCGTTTACCACCAGCTAAATCCTTCTTTGTTTTTAGGTCCTTGAATACTTTCGGTAAAATCTCCGGCAGGTCTTCAGCAATTAGACCCAAACCAAATTCCTTTGCCGCCTCCCCATGCATCCAAACCCCCGCTGCAGCTGCCTCAAATGGTTCCATCCCCTGCGCAACCAGCGATGTTACTATGCCTGCCAAGACATCTCCAGAGCCTGATGTAGCTAGTGTTGGAGGAGCATTACTATTTATAATGGCGCGGCCATCCGGAGCGGCAATAACAGTATCTGCACCCTTTAGTACAATTATGGCCCCACTCTCATAAGCAGCGGACCGGGCGCGACTAACTTTATCTCCGTCAAAATCAAAAAGGCGTTTAAATTCTCCCTCATGTGGCGTCATTACATATGGACGCGATGCGCTGGAAAATAAAAGATCTCTGTTATTTTCAAAAACCGAAATTGCGTCTGCATCCAAAATGAGTGACCGCCCGTGCTTAAAAGCAGCCAATACTCGCTCCCGCGCAGAAACGGTCACACCAAGTCCAGGGCCAACTAGAACTGCACCGACCCTCGGGTCTTCAACAACTGCTTCAAAGGTGCCGGTATCCCGAACTACACGCACTACTGCTCCTTGTACAGCCAATCGGCATATTGCAGCCGCCTCCCTAGGCACTGCGAGGCTGACCATACCCACTCCAGCCCGCCTTGCTCCAGCGGCCGCGAGTATTGCAGCTCCGGGCATTTCTGCGCTACCAGCAATAACAGCATAACCTCGGCAAAATTTGTGGTCACAGGGGTTAAGGGTTGGCATGCTTGAGAACCATAAGGCTGGACTGTTTTCGGCAGCCTTCGGCAAAATAGTCTCTAAAACTGTTTCTGGAATACCAATATCGGCAACTATTAACTCACCACAAAAGTTGCGCCCCGGCAGAAGTAAGTGGCCAGGTTTTTTGCGAAAGAATGTTACCGTCAAGTCCGCTGTTGGCGCAAACCCATGGATAGCGCCGGTATCCGCATCAACGCCGCTTGGCACATCAACTGCTACACATTTTCGACCCTTTATGGCCTTCAAGACTTCAAGCGCTGAGCCCTCAATCGGCCTAGACAAGCCAACACCAAAAACTGCATCAACAACCAACGTCGCACCTTTCAGTAAATCCACCGAAAATTCTTCGTTGGGACCTCCCCACAATTTAGCGTGACCTTGCGCATCGCCGGAAATACCATTGCTGGAACCAAGCAATCCAAGCCGCACCGACCAACCGCGTTCGCGCAGCAGTCGAGCAATAACAAAGCCATCACCTCCGTTATTGCCTGGGCCACATAAAACAGTTGTTTGCTGTGGCCCCCAACGTGCTGTAATTTCATTTACGACGGCTTGCCCAGCATTGGCCATCAAAGTTCTGCCTGAAACACCACCAGAAATAGCAACTTCGTCAGCAGTTGTTATTTGATCGGAATTTAACAGTGCATATCTTGAGCGTTTGAAATTCTGCAATGATCACCCCATAAGAAAGAATTCACAAAAAAGCGTATCTTCGACTAGTATCAATGGTCTTTGGTAAATGATAGCACGCTCAAAATCATCGGATAACTCCCAATAATTTCTTTTGTTTAAGTCAAAAATTTTCAATAGTACCAGTTATTGGTGAATTGAGCTTAATCGATCAGCAAATTTTAAGATGCGAACATTTATGGCCTTCCAGAGATGCTTAAAAGGCGCAGTGGCCCGAACCTGTAAAATTCATGCCGGTCATAAACTGCCACAGGATAACTAAACGTAATGATGAACACTTTTACACTTGACGAATTTGATTTTAATCTGCCGCCGGATCGAATAGCTCAAGAGCCAGTTCGCCCAAGAGACAGCGCGCGCCTGTTAGAAATAGGCCAAACATTGAATGATTGCGTAATCCGAGACCTTCCCAAATTGCTTAAACCAGGAGACTTACTAATAATTAACGACACTAAAGTTATTCCGGCTCGGCTTTATGGTAAACGGGGAAAGGTGAACGTTGAGGCTACTTTACACCGACACGTAGAAAAAAATATGTGGCGGGCATTTGCGCGTCCCGGCCGTCGCCTAAGGCTCAATGATATTATCGTATTTGGAGAAGATCTATGCGCCAGAGTTGAAAGGAAGTTAGATGACGGAGAGATTATTCTCGACTTCATTACAAACGATTTGGCGTTATCTTTGGTTAAAAATGGAGAAATGCCATTGCCTCCTTACATTAATCGACTTCCAAAGTCTCAGGAAGCTGATTACGGCAACTATCAGACTATTTATGCAAAAAAGCCAGGCGCTGTTGCAGCGCCAACCGCTGGTTTGCATTTTACTCAGCAGCTATTCGACAAACTTGCCAGTAATGGTATTCGGTTCGCAAAGGTTACACTTCATGTTGGGCCAGGCACATTTTTGCCAGTTCGAAATCAAAGGCCTGAGGGTCACGTAATGCACGCAGAGGTAGGACGCTTAAGTTCAAAAACAGCCAATTTAATCAATGATACTAGGTCATTGGGAAAGCGGATAGTTGCTGTTGGCACCACAAGCCTAAGGCTTGTCGAAAGTGCGGCTAGCGAAAATGGTGAGGTGAACGAATTTGATGGTGAAACAGATCTTTTTATTTTGCCGGGATACAAGTTCAAAGCGGTTGATATGCTCATCACCAATTTTCATTTACCCAAATCAACATTATTCATGTTGGTAAGCGCTTTTTCGGGGCTTGAAAGGATACAAAATGCGTATCAGCATGCCATAAAAGATAATTACAGATTTTATTCATACGGTGACGCATGCCTGTTGCACCGTAGCTAATACACTGGGGAAACTATGGCGATATGCTTGTCGGAAGCTGATATTGGTGGCCTTATAACTATTGCTGATGCAATAGATACAGCAGAAGAAGTATTTAAAATCAATGGCCAAGATGGCGTAATTAATCTTCCAAGTCAGCAAATCAATACTCCGGGTGGCTACCTGCGACTTACATCGGCGATTGTCATACCAATGAAAAAGATTGCTGTAAAAGTTTCATCATCAATGGTTTTCGACAGTGACTCAGGCCGCCCACTCCTCCTTATAGATAGCAAAACCGGAAGGGTCGACGCAATCATTGAGGTTTTTCGCCTTGGCGCTCTTCGAACGGCGGTTGCCAGTGGAGTTGCAACAAAATATTTAGCAAAGGAGAATGCGACAAGTTTAGGTGTGATTGGTGCAGGCCGCCAAGCGCGCACGCAAATTTTCGCAATCCGTGCCGTTAGACCCATAGATAGTTTAATCGTTCTGGGCAGGGATCAGCCTAAAACATTTCAATTCTGGGAAGAAATGAGCAGCCAACTTGGTTTTCTGGTTAACGTGGCAAAAGATCACTTGGATTTGTATGACTGTTCGATCATTTGCACTGCTACCACATCCCATAAACCAGTACTTTTTGGAAAAAACCTGAGTCTAAGAACACACATCAACAGTATTGGTGCAAATCGCATGGAGCGACAGGAGCTTGATGACGAAGTAATTCCGAAGTGCTCCATTGTGACTGTAAATAATAAAGACCAAGCTCAAAAGGAATCTGCTTTACTCAATCGAGCCATCAAAGACGTAAAATCTTCTTTTTGTTGGGATGGCGTGCTCGAATTATCCGACTGCATCAAAGCAAAAGGCCAAATCCATAGACAATCAGATGCTATCACACCCTACAATTCTCACGGAATCGTCATGGAGGATGTCGCGCTCGCGACCAAAGCTTTCGATTTGGCCACCGAGAAAGGCATCGGATCTTTTGTTGAGTTTACTGGTGTCTAAAATGTGAAACTGTGCAACAAGCATTAATATTTGGTTTACCCGGAATATGGAGTTCTGCATTGTTTATTTTTGGTAAAAAACTCGATTCGTTCTTTTCCCTATTTTGAGCCTAATTTTTTAATTGCTAAATAATCGACCGAAAGGGCAAACAGGGGTCACAAATGGCAGAAAATAACACACTCAATCAGCTTGGCCAAACAGTATCAATTCCGCAATCGCCAAGTGATGCAATACTAGAAACTGTTCCCAACCCACACTATGACACAAACTATGTAGTGCGATTAACCTGTCCCGAATTCACGTCATTATGTCCGATAACGAGTCAGCCTGATTTTGCAAAATTCACAATTGATTACGTACCTGATCAGAAACTCGTTGAGAGCAAATCATTAAAACTATTCATGTCTTCATTTAGGAACCATGGTGCCTTTCATGAGGACTGCACAATCACCATAGGAAAGCGTCTGACAACTGCAACTGAGCCTCGATGGCTTCGTGTATGTGGAATTTGGTATCCTCGTGGAGGCATTCCGATAGACATTTTTTTTCAAAGTGGCCCCGCGCCAGAGGATATTTTTGTCCCAGAAACTCCCGCAAGTATATACCGAGGCAGGGACTAAAATGAGTTCCAAGCTGGAAATCCGAGCTAAAGCGGCTGAGTTGGGCTTTGATCAAATAGGGTTTACTTGCGCTGAACTCCCCAAAACAGTGGGGCGTAATTTAAAAAAATTTTTGGACGCTGGTAAACACGGGGAAATGCAATGGCTTGAAAAGAAAATTGATAGACGAAAACAGCCAAACAACCTTTGGCCCGAAGCGAAGACTATAATCGTGCTTGGTGTAAACTACGGGCCAGACAAAGATCCACTCGCTGAAATGAGACATTTTGCGTCTGATAAACGCGGAATGATTTCAGTGTATGCACGGAATAACGATTACCATGATGTAATTAAAAAGCGTTTGAAGACGCTTGCCCGGTGGTTACAAACGGATAGTGGTTGCGAGGTAAAGGTCTTTGTCGACACTGCACCAGTAATGGAAAAACCATTGGCTCAGCAGGCTGGTATTGGTTGGCAAGGTAAACATACGAATCTCATTTCGCCTAGTTACGGGTCATGGCTATTTTTAGGCGAGATATACACAACCTTGAAAATTGAACCGGATCAAGCCGAGAAAAATCACTGCGGCAGTTGTAATGAATGCATAGATATTTGCCCAACACGCGCCATTACCGGGCCACACCAATTAGACGCCCGCCGCTGCATTTCTTATCTTA